>JAGREZ010000556.1 GCA_020446285.1 Geminicoccaceae bacterium | reverse complement strand
CCCATCACCGACGAACAGGCGGTGATGGCGACGGCGAAGGAGGTGTCGTAGCCCTCCTTCTTCATCTGCGGGATGAGCAGCGAACCGATGCCGGCGGCATCCGCCGTCGAACTTCCCGATATGCCGGCGAAGAGCATGGAGACAGTGACGTTCACATGCCCGAGGCCGCCCGGAAGGTGGCCGACCATGGCCCGGCTGAGGGCGATCAGGCGATCGGTGATGCCCGAGGAATTCATGAGGTTGGCGGCGAGCAGGAAAAACGGCACCGCCAGCAGGATGAACGCGTTGTAGCTCTTGAACATCTCGCGCAGGAGCAGGATCGGCGTCAGCCGCTCCTCGATGAAGAACACCGGGATGACCGCAACCCCGAGGGCAAACGCGACCGGCACGCGCAGGACGACGAGGATGCCGAAGACACCAAAGAGTATGGCCGCGACCTCGCCCGGACTCATGCGCCGCCTCCCGTTTCCGTCTCGACCGGTTTCGTCATGCCGAGATCGGCAAGGATCTTCTCCACAAGGAACAGCGCCCACACGATGCCGGCAACAGGCCAGGCGATGTAGATCGATAGCATCGGCAGGCCGGAGATCTCCGAACGCTGGCGCGATCCGAGCACGGCGAAATCCCAGCCCCAGATGATGAAGCTCAGACCGGCGACCAGCATCATCACATGCACGAACAGCCGTGACAGGCGTTCGAACATCGGATTGTCACTGTGCGGAAGAAGGTCGACATCGAAGTGGGTGCCGTCGCGCACCGCGATCATCGAGCCGATCATGACGATCCAGACGAAGCAGAAACGGGCGATCTCTTCCGTCCAGATATAGCGCGGAATGGCACCGGTATAGCGCGAGAGGATCTGCATCGCGACCGGCACCACGAGCGCCATCATCAATACCGTGAGCAGGATCTGCAGGATCCTGTAGAGCACATCCAGGGCTCGTTTCATGTGTCTTGTCTCCCCGACCCGGATTGTGATCTAGCAGCGCGCCGCGGAGATGGCGATAGCCACGATGCGCAATGTGGAACGGTTTTCTGTCAGGAAACGGCCGCCGGACGCCGCGCCAAGATCCGGGTGAGCAGCATGATGGCGATCACGCCCGTGATCGCCGCGAGGTCGACCATGCGGCCGAGCGGCCAGATCAGCACCACGCCGCAGGCAAGGAGCGGCGCGCGCAGCAGCAGCGGCACCGGCCATTCGCCATACCCCTCCCACGCGGCGGCGAGCGCGTAGATGCCGAAGCAGGCATAGACCGAGATCTCGATTGCCAGCAGCCAGTCGCCGGAAAGGATGGGCGTGTAGGCGAACAGCACCGGCACGATGTAGAGCCCCTTGGCGATCCGCCATGCGGTGAGCCCCGTGGCCATGGGCGGCGTCTTCGCGATGGCCGCCGCGGCAAAGGCCGTCAGGCAGACCGGCGGGGTCACGTTGCTGTCCTGGCTCAGCCAGAAGATGATCATGTGCGCCGACAGCAGGGCCGTCGTCACCACCGCCGGATCGAGCGCCTGCTCGAACAGGGTCGAGGTGAAGTCGTCCGGAACGAGGGCGTAGAGTGCGGCCGCATCCGCCTCGCTCATGGGTGCCGCCAGTTTCACCAGCGCCTCCGGGTCGGCGAGCATGAAGACGGCCCTCGCCTGTTCGGCGAGCGTGCCGGCGGCGATCTCCTGGATCATCAGATCGTTGAGGATGAGCTCCTTGAGTGCCGGCGCGGAGAGCGTCGCGAGCACGATATAGGCCGCGGTGACCGGCAGCCCCATGCCGAGCACCAGCGAGACGATGGCAACGAGGATGATGGCGATGATGAGACTGCCGCCGGCGAAATCGGCGAGCAGCAGCGACAGGGTGTTGCCGATGCCGGTGGTCCCCACGGTCATGACGACGATGCCCACCGAGATGAGCAGGATCGCCGTGCCGATCATGTTGCGCGTGCCCAGCGACAGCGCTTCGAGAATGGCCTTCGGACCCATCCTGTTGGGCGTGAACCAGCTCGCGACGACCACCGAGACGATGGCATAGGCGGCGGCATAGGTCGGCGTGTAGCCCGACATCAGCATGGCCACGAGAACGCCGATGGGCAGCAGGAAGGAGATGCCGCCGCGCCTCATGATCTCGCCGACGGACGGGGCGTCCTCGTCCTCGCCGCCGAGACCGTGCTTCTTCGCCTCGATGCGCACCCATATGGCGACCGAGAAGAAATAGAGAATGGCCGGCAGGACCGACACGGCGACGATGGTGAGATAGGGAATCTGGGTATAGGTCGCCATGACGAAGGCGCCCGCCCCCATGATCGGCGGCATGAGCTGGCCGCCGGTGGAGGCCGATGCCTCGACACCCGCCGCGAACTTCGCCGGAAACCCGGCCTTCTTCATGAGCGGAATGGTGATGGTGCCGGTAGAAACCGTGTTGGCGACCGCCGAACCGGAAACCGTGCCGGTGAGCGCGGAGCCGAGGACGGCGACGATTCCGGGCCCGCCGACCATCCGCCCGGCGACGGCGCGGGCAAGGTCGATGACGAACTCGCCAGCACCCGAACGGATCAGGAAGGCACCGAAGATGATGAACATGAACACGAAGGTGGCGCTGATCCGGGCAATGGGCCCGAACATGCCGGCAACCTCGATGTAGGAGCGGAACAGCGTGGTTTCGAGCGTGAGACCGGGAAACTTGAAGACGCCCGGAACGAGCGGGCCGAGCCAGGTCATATAGGAGAGAAAGGTGAGCGTCATGACGGGAATGAAGATCCCGGCGACCCGTCTCGAAAGTTCGAGAACGATCAGGATGGCGAGGATCGAGAACAGCCAGTCCGACCAGATGAAGCCGACGCCGGGCCGCTCGTAGATCCAGTCGAAGGCGAAGATGACATAGATGCCGCAGGCGACCGCACCGGCCCCGATCATCAGGTCGAACCAGACCGGCGCTCCCTTCCACGCCGGCATGGTCAGCGCACAGAGCAGGCCGAAGCCGGCGAAATGCAGCGCCGAGAGGCTCAGCTCCGGCATGGTCGAGAAGGTGTTCGCCCAGATATGGAAGGCCGCGAGGGCGACACCGAAAGCGAACATGGCCTTGCCGGCCATTCCGCCGAATTCGCGCTGCGTGTCCGACATCCGCCCTCACACCCGACCGGGACCGGTTCGCCCTGAACACGAGCCGGTCATGCCCTCTTGCGGACGGGCGGCAGATGGATACCCGCCGCCCGTTCATTCCTCGTGAAACCGGCGGTCGCTCTCAGCCGCCGCGAAGCGTTTCGGGAATCTCCAGCCCCTGCTCCTCGAA
>JAGREZ010000082.1:10429-14271 GCA_020446285.1 Geminicoccaceae bacterium | reverse complement strand
AGCGCCTTGCCGCCGCTGTTCGAGGCGCCGCCGACGAGCCAGCGATCGCCCATCCGGTGACTGTAGACCCCGAGCGCCGGCACGAAGACCGGTTTGTCGGACATCAGCTTGAGGGTCATCGTCGAGCCCAGTGCGGTCACCGCATCGCCGATCCCGTCGGCGCCGGTGGCGAGAAAGGACGCGCAGCCATCCGTCGTGCCGGCGATGACGAGCGTGGAGCCAGCCGATCCGGAAGCCAGCACCGAACCGGGCGGCATGACCTCGGGCAGCAGCGCGCGGCGCACGCCGAGCCTGTCCATCCATGCGGGCCATTCACGGGCGACGGGATCGAAGCCGAGCTTGAGGACATTGTTGTCATCGCTCACGCCAGGCGGCGCGCCGAGCCGGCTCGCGAGCCAGTCGGCCTGCGTCATGACATGGCGGGCATCCGGACAGGCGGCCTGCAGGTCGAGCAGGCGGGCGAGGGCGGAGGTCGCTCCATGCGCCCCGCATTCGGGCGGTGCCACGGCGGCGATCGCGGGAGCGTGGGCGCGGGCGCTGCGATCGTCATACATGCGCGCGGGAGCGAGCGGCCGGCCGTCCGCATCCGTCGCCACAAGCGTGCCCGAGGTTCCGTCCACTGCCAGCGCATCGACCGGAGGCATCCGGTCGAGAAGGGCGAGGAGCGCGCGTTCCCAGTCGCGCGGATCCTGCGTGACGCCGCCATCCTCCGACTGGCCGGACGCGGGCAGCGGTTCGCTGGCTTGGGCGAGGATGAGCCCGCCCTCGTCGATGACGATTCCGCGCAAGCCGGAAGTGCCGCAATCGATGCCGAGAAACCGCCTTTCAGCCATCGCCCCCGCTTTCCATGAACCAGTCAACAAAGGAGCGTCTCTCGCCTTCGTCCAGATGCAGGCCGTGCTTGGTCCGGCGCTCGAGAATGTCGTCGGCGCGGGTCGCCCATTCCTCCCTCACGAGATGGCGCGCCTCGCATTCGTACAGGAGGCCGCCGAAATGCCGCCCCAGATCCTCCACGCTCCGGCATCCGTCGATGACCCTGTCGGCGCGGGTGCCGTAGAGGCGGGCGAGGTGGGTGGCGAGTTCCGCTGCGAGCCAGGGATGCCGCTTCGCGAAGCCGTCGCGAAAGCGCGTGAAATCCGCAGCCTCGATATCGCCGCCCGGAAGCGGGCTGCCGGCGGTCCATGCGGGCTTCATCTCCTGAAACCAGGGCCTGAGCCTGTCGAGCGCATGTTCGGCCAGCTTGCGGTAGGTGGTGATCTTGCCGCCGAAGACCGAGAGCATCGGCGCGCCGTCGTTGTCGTCGATGTCGAAGACATAGTCGCGGGTGACGGCCGACGGGTTCTCCGCATCATCGTCATAGAGCGGCCGCACGCCGGAAAAGCTGTGCAGCACATCGGCCGGGGTGAGCTGGTGACGGAAATAGCGGTTCAGCACGCCGAGCAGATAGTCGACCTCGCTGCCGTCGATCGCCACATCCTCGGCCGGTCCCTCATGGGCGATGTCGGTGGTGCCGATCAGCGTCATGTCGCCCTCGTAGGGATTGACGAAGATGACCCGCTTGTCGGTGTTCTGCAGAAGATAGGCCTGCGGTCCGTCCCAGAACTTGCGGGTGATGATGTGGCTGCCCTTGACCAGCCGCACGCGGCGCTTGCCGTTGATGCCGGTCATGCCGATCACCCGTTCGACCCACGGCCCCGCGGCATTGACGATGCAGCGGCATTGCACGGTGCGGCCGTCCAGTTCGGCGACCCAGTGATCGCCATTCCGCCGGGCGGAGCGAAAGGCGGTCCGGGTGAGGATTTCGGCACCGGACCCTGCGGCGGCGAGAGCGTTCAGCACCACCAGCCGGGCATCATCGACCCAGCAGTCGGAATATTCGAAGGCTTTCGTGAATTCGTCCCGGACCGCCTTGCCTTCCGGGTCGCGCCGAAGGTCCAGCGCGCGTGTCGCCGGCAGGATCTTGCGGCCGCCCAGATGATCGTAGAGCAGCAGTCCGAGCCGGATGAGCCAGGCCGGACGCTGTTCGGGACTGTGCGGCAGGACGAAGCGCATCGGCCAGATGATGTGCGGTGCCGCGCGCAGCAGGACTTCCCGTTCGATCAGCGCCTCGCGCACCAGCCGGAACTCGTGATATTCCAGATAGCGCAGCCCGCCATGCACCAGTTTGCCCGAACGCGATGACGTTCCCTCTGCCAGATCGTCCTTCTCGCAGAGCAGTACGGACAATCCGCGCCCGGCCGCATCCCGCGCGATGCCGGCCCCGTTGACACCGCCGCCGATGACGAGAAGATCAATCATTCAGGGCATTCCTCAGCAACAGGCATTGAGCGGTTCTTCACCCGCGCGCCAGCGGCGGATTTCCTCGGCGACCATTGTCGCCGCCGTGCGGATGGTCGTGGTCGAGGCGCCGGCGATATGCGGGGTGAGGGTGACATTGTCGAGCTTGAGAATGTCGGCATCGGCGGGCGGCGGTTCCTGCCAGAAGGTTTCCAGCATCGCCCCGCGGATATGGCCGCACTTCAGGGCTTCATGCAGGTCCGGATAATTCACCATCGGTCCGCGCGCGGTGTTGATGAACCAGGCCCCCTTGCGCATCCGCTCGAATTGCGGGCGGGCGAGAAAGCCCTTGGTTTCCTCCGTCACGCGCGCATGCAGGCTGACCACATGCGCATCCCCGAGCAGCGTGTCGAGATCGGTCTGTTCGACCCCGTCCGCACGATCCGTTTCGTCGAGCTGGACATGAGGATCGTTGACCAGGATCCGGCAGCCGAAGGGCTTGAGCAGCTTGACCACGCGGGTGCCGATATGGCCGTAGCCGATGATGCCGACGGTGAGTTCGCTCAGCTCCGGGCCGGTGATGTCGGCACGGTAGAGATCGCCGCGCCATTCGCCCTTGCGCATGGATTCATGCCCGAGCCGTATGAGGCGGGTTTCCATGAGGATCGCACCGATGGTGAATTCGGCCACCGCCGATGCGTTGCGACCGGGCGCGTTGACCACCGTCACGCCATGCTCGCGGCAGGCTTGCATGTCGATATTGACCGGTCCGCCACGGCTGACGGCGACCAGTTTCAGCGAGGGACAGCGTTCGAGGATGGATTTCGAGACCGGTGCGAGATGGGTGACGAGAATCTCGGCATCGCCGATCATGTCGACAATCGCATCCGGTTCGCCGAGAAATTCGCGCAGGCCCGCGAGTTCGCCGTGATCGCGGGCGAAGACGAACGGCTTGTCCGGCCAGTCGAGGGTAAAGGAACGGAACGCCAGTCCGTCCATCCGTTTCAGCTCCGCCTCGAAATAGTCGGGGCGCATGAAGTGATCGCCGATGATGACGGTTCGCGTCGTCATGAATGGAACATCCGCCAGAGAGGTTGCGAGGTCTTGCGCGCCTCGACATAGGTTGCAAAGGTCTTGGCATAGAGGGATGCGAGCCCGTCATCGGGTCGCACCGTGTCGCCGATGGTCGGCTCGACCCAGACGCGGGTGCAGTCCGCCATGTCGTCGAACCGGCCGATGGCGACCGCCGCCATCATCGCCGTGCCGGCGGCGCCCGCTTCCTCGCGGTTGATCTCGCGAACCGGCCGGTCGAGCGTGCTGGCGAGGATGGTCTTGAGCGCCTTCGAACGGGCGGCACCGCCGGCCATGCGGATCTCTTCGGGAATGCTGCCGATGGCGCCGTAACAGTCGCGGGCGGCCATCGCCAGACCCTCATAGACCGAGCGCATGAGATCGAGCGTGGTGACTTTTGTCGAGAGATTCATGAACTGTGCGCGGGCGGCGACATCGACGAACGGCCCGCGCTCGCCGGCCTCGTGGATATAGGGATGATACAGTGCGGCGGC
>JAGREZ010000082.1:0-10319 GCA_020446285.1 Geminicoccaceae bacterium | reverse complement strand
GCCGCCATGTTGGACTGCATCCGGGTGAGGTGCCCCGGAACGGGAAACGGCATGGTGTAGCCGGATGGCGTGTCGTCGAGCACGACTTTCGCCGGATCGTCGACCAGACGCATGTGCATGCTGGTGGTGCCGACGATCGAGCAGCCGACATCCTTGCCCGGCGCATAGAGACCGGCGCCGAGGCCGGTGCAGACGACATCGAGGAAACCGAGGCTGACGGGGGTGCCTTCGAGCAGTCCGGTCGCCCGTGCCGCTTCGGCGGTGAGGCTGTGAACGGTGGTCGAACCGTCGAGCATGTCGGGCAGCAGGTCGCGCCGCGCGCCGAGGCCGAGCGCATCGAGCACCGCATCCGCATATTCCCGGTTGCGGAAATCGCCGAAGGTGAATGTGCCCTCGGAACGGTCGGTGGCACGCACGCCGGTGAGCTTGAGATAGAGCCAGTCCTTGCAGTGCATCGCCTTGTCGGTGCGGGCGAGCAGTTCCGGCGCGTGGCGCTCCAGCCAGAGCAGGTGCGCGCCCTGCTGGCAGGCATTCAGGCCGCAGCCGGTATAGTGATAGAGCCGCTTGCGCGCGCCGCTCGCTTCCAGTTCCTCGACGATGCCTGCCGCCCGGCTGTCGAGCCAGAGCCAGGCCGGTGCGACGGGCTCGCCGTCGCGGTCGACGAGCCAGGTGCCGTCGCCCTGACCGGTGACGCCGATGACCGCGAGGCGGCTGGCGAGACGGTCGATCCGCTCGCCCATTTCCGCGAGCACGGCCGCCGCATCGCTCCATGTGCGCGCCATGTCCTGTTCGACCGCACCGCCACCGGGCTCGGCATAGCTGTTCGGTCTTGCGGTCATGGCCAGCTGCCGGCCATCGAGGTCGAAGGCGACGGCCTTCATCACCGAGGTGCCGGCATCGATGCCGATGATGATGTCCCTGTTCATGCCGTTTGCGCTCATGCCGCCCGTTCCGCCGGCTCCATGCCGTGAAAGAGCGCCCTTTCGCTGTCATGGTCGAAGATGTGCAGCGATGTCGCCGGCAACGCGATCGCGATATCGCTGCCCGCGCGCGCCTCGAAGATTCCGTGTGCGACGGCGATCAGGAGTGCATTGCCGAGTTCGATGCCGATATGGGTCTGGTCGCCGAGCCAGTGATGCGAGGTGACGCGACCGAGCAGACCGCCTTCGCCGAGACGCACCCGGTGCGGCCGCACGCCGAGATGGACCCGCTGGCCGTCGCGCAGCTGCCGGTGAGGGGCGGGCGCCGCATCCTCGCCGGGAAGTGCCACGCGAAAGGCCTCGTTGCCCGCCTGATCCTCGGCGATCAGCCCGAGACGATCGCCGTCGCGATACACGCTGGCGGTGTAGATGTTCATGGGCGGCTCGCCGATGAACGAGGCGACGAACAGGTTCGCCGGACGTTCCTTGAGATCGTTCGGCGTGGCGAACTGCTGCAGGATGCCGCCCTCCATCACCGCGATGCGGTCGGCAAGGGCGATGGCTTCCGTCTGGTCGTGGGTGACGAACACCGTCGTCATCTTGCGGGTGATGAGCCAGTCCTTGATCCGCGCGCGCAGGATGGCGCGAAGCTGCGGTTCGAGCTGCGACATCGGCTCGTCGAGGAGGAACGCATCCGCGTCGCGGATGAGCGCGCGGGCGAGCGAGGAACGCTGCTGCTGACCGGCGGAAATGGTCGGCGGATAACGGTCGAGAATGTCGCCGATCTCGAGCAGTCCGGTCACCTCGTCGACCTTGCGCGCCACCTCCGCTGCGGGATGCCGGTCGCGCAGGAGGGCGAAACCGATATTGTCCCGGATCCGCAGCGGCGGATAGAGCGCGTAGCCCTCGAAGGCCATGGCGACGTTGCGCCGCGCCGGCGGCAGATTGTTGATGACCCGCTCGCCGACACGGATCTCGCCGGAGCTCACGCTCTCGAAACCGGCGATCATGCGCAGCGTGCTGGTCTTGCCGCAGCCCGATGAGCCGAGCAGACCGATGATCTCGCCATCGCCGATGGGCATGTCGACGCGATCGACGGCGGTCACCGGATGCCGGCTTTTGGGATTGTAGACCTTGGTGACGGAATCGAGGACCAGTTCAGCCATGCTCCGCTCCTCCATCCAGCCGCTGCCCGCTAGCATCCAGCCGCCTGCCGCTTCCCGGATCGAAGAGATGGATGCGCGCCGGATCGATCGTCGCATGCACATCCTTGTGACCGCGCGGAAAACGGGCGGCTTCCTCCTCCGAACAACTCGCCAGCAATTCGTGGCCGTCCCTCGTCTTGAGCAGGAGAACCGCGCGCACGTTCAAAGGCGTTACCGCATCGAGCACCACCGGTATCGAGCCGGCCGACGGCTCCATCGAGACCTCGATATGCTCGGGGCGGATGCCGAGGAGCCGCTCGCCGCTGCCCGCTCCGGGAATGTCGAGATCCTGCCCGAAGAGATCGAACCGGCCGCCCTCGAGCCGGCGTTCGAGAATGTTGATCGTCGGATCGCCGAACAGCCGGGCAATTGCGGGCGTGGCCGGACGGGCATAGATCGTGTCCGGCACGTCGATCTGGCTCACGCGATGCCTGTCGAGCACCGCCACCCGATCGCCGAGCGCCATCGCCTCCTTGTAGTCCTGGGTCACATAGAGAACCGTCGCCGCCGCCTGCCGGAGCACGCGCGGCAGTTCCAGACGCATCTCGTAGCGCAGCTTGGCATCGACATTGCGCAAGGGGTCGTCGAGCAGCAGCAGCGGCGGCTTCGGCGCCAGCGCACGGGCGAGCGATGTGCGCTGTTTCTGGCCGTTGGACAGCGCCTTGGGCTGATGTTCGAGCACATGGCCGATCTTGAGCAGATCGGCGACTTCCGTCACCCGCCGGCGTATCTCGGTCATGCTCTCGCCGCGCGCGCGAAGCGGGCTCGCGATATTGTCGAAGGCCGACATGTGCGGATAGAGCGCGAAATTCTGGAAGGCCATGCCGAGACCGCGCCTTTCCGGCGCCTCGAAGGTCACCTCGCGATCGCCGATGCGGATCGTGCCCTCGTCGACATCGTTCAGTCCGGCGATAAGACGCAGCATGACCGTCTTGCCGGAGCCCGAGGGGCCGAAGACCACGAGCCGCTCGCCCTGTTCGACGGCAAGGTCGAGCCCTTCCAGCACGGTTTCCTTGCCGAAGCGTTTGGCGACGCCGTGCAGTTCCAGATAACTCATCCCTTGACGGCTCCAAGCGACAGGCCCTCGACCAGATAGCGCTGGGCATACAGGGCGAGGAGAAGGGTGGGGGTGACCGACAGGACGATCGAGGCGGCGATCTGGCCGTACTGGATGCCCGATGCGGTGACGAAGGCGAGCGCGCCGACCGTGACCGGCTGCTTGTCGGCGGAGGCGAGGATCAGCGCGAAGACGAAATTGTTCCAGGCGAAGATGAAGGCGAGCAGCATGGCGGCGGCGATGCCGGGCCGCGCGAGCGGGACCGAGATCTTGAGGAAGGTCCGAAGCCAGCTGTTGCCGTCGACCCGGTAGGCATATTCGATATCCTCGCTGATATCCTCGAAATAGCCGCGCACGATCCACAGGATGAGCGGCAGGGTGATGAGCTGATAGACCCAGATCAACCCGAAATAGGTATCGATGAGACCCATCGACTGGAAATAGAGGGCAAGCGGCAGGAGCACGAGCAAGGGCGGCGCGAAGCGGAACGAGAGCAGCGTGAACGCGATGTCCTCGCCGAGCCTGAACTTGAAACGCGCGAAGGCATAGGCGGCGGGCACCCCGAGCAGCAGCGAGAGCGCCACCGAGACCACGCTCAGGATGAGGCTGTTGCCGAGATTCTTCATGAACGCGATTTCGAGCACGCCGGCATTGCTCACGAGCTTGCCGGAGATCAGCGCCACATAGTTCTGCAATGTCGGCTCGAAGACGATCGAAGGCGGAATCCTCAGGATCGTCTCATTGGTCTGAAACGACATGAGAAAGACCCAGAAGATCGGAAAGAGGAAGAAAAGCGCCACGATCGTGAGCAGCACACCGCGCAACACCCTCTTCCAGCCGCTGTCGCTACCCATATTCTACACTCCCCGGGCGCGCTCGCGCAGGCGCAGCCATTGTTTGACGAAGATGTTGGAGAGAATGAAGGTGATCGCCCAGAGCACCATCAAGAGTGCCGCCGAACGGCCGACATTGGTGTACTGGTAGCGTTCGAGATAGGCCTGCACCTGAAAGACCATGAGCGTGTCGCCGGGACCGCCCTGGGTCATGGCGTAGATGATGTCGAACTGCTGGATGCTCTCCAGCATCCGGAACAGCACGGCGGTGAGGATATAGGGGGTGAGCATCGGCAGGGTGATGCGGAAGAAGACGAAGGAGGAGGGCACGCCGTCGAGCTCGGCCGCCTCGAACGGCTGGCGCGGCAGGGCGCGCAGGCCGGCGAGCAACAGGATCATCATGAACGGCGTGTAGACCCAGACATCGACGAGCACGACGGTGAAGAGTGCCGTACCCGGATCGCTCGCCCACTTGAAATCCTCGAGCCCGGCGAGCCCGACCAGATAGGAGAGGATGCCGAAATTGGGGTTGGTCATCAGCTTCCACATCAAGGCGGCGATGGCGGGAGCGATCATCAACGGCAGCATCAGCATGATGCTCAGCACATTGTTCATCAGCGTTCGCCGCTGCAGGAGCAGGGCGACGCCGAGACCGAGCAGCAGCTCGAAGGTGACGGTGAGGAAGGTATAGAGCAGCGAGACCCGGATGGTGTTCCAGAAGGCCGGATCGGTGAGGAACGCCTGATAGTTCTCGAACCAGATGAAGCCACGGCCCATCGGGAAGGCGAGATTGTAGCGCTGCATCGAATAATAGACCGCCGTGCCGAACGGTATGAGGATACCGATACAGACCAGCAGCGCCGGCAGGCTCAGGATATAGGGCAGTGCGAGCCGCATGAACGGCCGCTTGGCTGCGGCACTCAAGGCGTTCTCCCGACAGGATGGCCGGATCGACCGGCCGGACCCTCGCGGGCCCGGCGCGATCCGGTCAGTTGAGAAAGATCAAAGGCCGACCGAACGGAGCTGGCGATTGACGCTGTCGACCAGCTGATCGAGGCCCTCGTCCACCGGCACCTCGCCCGCGACCATCTTCTGCAGGCTCGCCGCCCACTCGGTGGTCAGGTTGAAGAACAGCGGCTGCGGCGTGAAGTAGATCTTCGAGCCGGGTGCGGATGCCTTGTACTGTTCGAGATAGCCCGAATAGCTCTTGGCGATGCGGCTCTGGAAGTCGGCATCGTCCCAGACCGACTGGCGCACCGGATTGACGAAATCCATCTGCCTCGCGCCGAAGAGCCCGTGCTCGGTGCCCGATGCCCACTGCATCCAGGCCCAGGCCGCCTCCTTCTGCGAGGAGAACTGGCTGAGACCAAGGGACCAGATCCAGACATTCGGTGTCGGCGCGTCGGCCTGCGGATTGGCGGCAAACGCGCTGTAGGCGAGATTGCCGGCCTCGGCATTGCCGCCGCCATTCATGAAGTAACCGAGGATGTCGGCGTCGAAGATCATCCCCGAGGCGCCGGCGCCGAGATCGGTGCCGACCTGATACCAGGTGTAGGTGGACCAGTCCTTCGGGCCGCTGTCCTGGATCATCTTCACCCACTTGGCGTGGAATTCCTTGGATTCGGCGGTGCCCATGGCCGCCATCAGCTTGCCGTCCTCCATGGTGAAGTCGGTCTGGCCGAAATTGGCGTAGGCGGAGAGGAAGCCCGGATGGATGGTCGCCCAGCTCCGCGAACCGCGCACGCCGATGCCGTAGACACCGTCGACGTCGGCCTGGATCTGCGCCGCCTTCTCCATCATGTCATCCATGTTCTCCGGCGGAGTCATGGAAAGCTGGTCGAAGATCCGCTTGTTGTAGGCGACCGAATTGAGCTCGAAACCCCATGGAATGGCCCACTGCTTGGCCCCGTCGCCACCGAGCGGAGCGCCCGGAATGCCCGACCAGGCGGTCGCTGCGCGAAGGTTCGGCAGCACATCGTCCCAATTGTAGTTGGGATTGGTCAAAGCGGGGTCGCTGATGAACTCGGAAAGATCGGTGAGCCAGCCGGCGGGACCATACTGCCAGGTCTGGTAGGCACCGGTCATGAACGCGTCATACTGGGTCGAACCCGAGGAGAGGGCGGCCGTGACCTTGTCGAAATAGACGTCCTCGGGGAACACGTCATATTTCACCTCCATTCCCGTCAATTCCTTGAAATTGTCGAGATTGGCGATCATCGCATCCATGTAGGGATGCTTGTTCATGAGCAGGTTGACGGTGGTGCCCTCGTGCTTCTTCCAGTCGAAATCGGCGGCGAGCGCCTTTGTCTGCATCATGTTGAGGACATGGGCGCTGGCTGCGGCACCAAGACCCAGCTGGCCGGTGCGCCGGAGAAATTCGCGCCGGCCGATCTCCTTGCGGATGACCGCCTGTGCGAGATCCTTGGCTTTTTCGTGCATCGATGCCTCCCTTGGCTTGTGGCTTGCTACGATAGGGTGACGGCCGCCGGCCGGGCGTCGCTTGCGAGCCCGTCCATGCGGACGATACGGCGGGCGGTGTTTTCGTCGGTGATCAGTCCGGAAAGGATACCGTTTCCGAGAACGGCATGAATGGCCCTGGCCTTGCCCGGTCCGCCGGCGATCGCGACCACCTCCTTGCCGCGCAGATTCTCCGGCGGCAATGCCATCACCCGGTCGATGATCTCGCTGGAGATGGCATTGCCGTCGGCGTCGAAAAACTGGCCGAGCATCTCGCCCCGCGCGCCCATGCCTTCCAGTGTCGCATATTCGGCGGGCGTGATCATGCCGGTTTCGAGCAGGTGCGGCGAGGTGCTCACGGTGCCGATGCCGACCAGCATCAGTTCGGCCATACGGGCGATGTCGAACACCTGCGAGACGCTCGACTGGGCCATCAGCACCGTCTTGTCCTGAAGCGAGTTGGCCATCATCGGCACGGGCATGAAATAGGTCTCGCCGGCGACACGTTCGGCGAGCCGGTGGATGACATCATAGGGATTGGCCGCGGCGTGGCGGGTCAGGCTGCCGAGGAGCGAGACGAATCGGCTCCGGCATTGCGGCATGCGCGGCAGGCTGTCGACGACGGCACCGAGCGTGCGGCCGTGACCGACGCCGACGATTCCGCGCGGCTGCTGTTCGAGTGTGTGCAGGAGGTAATGGGCGCCGGCGCTGGCGAGCGCGCGCATGGGCAGGCCGGTTTCGCCGAGATCGGGGGCGACGATGCAGAAGGACAGGTCGTGGCGGTCGCAGAGCGCTTCCTCGAGCTCGATGCACTGCGCCACCGATCCCTCGATGAAGACGCGGACGAGACCCTCCCTGTGGGCCATGGCGATCAGGCGATTGACCTTGATCCGCGACACGCGGAGCCGTGCTGCGATGTCTTCCTGGGTGATGCCGCCGACATAGGAGAGCCAGGCCGCGCGCGCCGCCATGTTCAATCCGTGCTGATGCCGATCCACCTCCGGCATGAACTTTTTTTCGCCTCCCGAACTTTTCTTCATTGTCCTGTTTGCGCCTGTGATTGTCAAGGCCGGTCACGCCGGCCGGGCGATCTCCACGACGAGGTTGCCGAAACGGTCCGAGCATGCCCGGTCGCCGGGTTCGATCACGATCGTCGTGTCGAGTTGCTCGACGATCGCCGGTCCGTCGAATACCGCATCGAGGGGCAGGGCGGCGCGGCGATATACGGGCGTTTCCAGCCAGCCGCCGGCGAAATGGACGGGGCGTCGGCCCGAAAGGGCGCCGGCGAGATCCTCCGCGCGTCCGCTGTCGTCGCACAGGAGCCCGGCATGGACACCGCTTCTTCTCGCGACGACGCTGGCCTTCATGGCCACCACGACCGGCTCCATCTCGGCCAGTTCGATGCCGAACCGGTCGAGATAGACGCCATCAAAGGCGGCACGCAGGGATCCGGCATCGAGTTTCGCCCGGTCGGCCGGAACGTTGAGGACATGGGTCTGCCCGCGGAACTGCATGTCGAGGGAGAAGCTCACGCGCACCGAGGATATACCGACACGCTCGCGGGCGATGGCCGCCCGGCCCAGTGCCTCGAGCCCGTCGAGGCCGCTTGCGATGTCGGCGCCGGCGAGTTCGGCGAGGGGCCTGTTCACCGTCCGCACATGATCGTGGCGGATATCCGCGACGATGCAGCCGATGGCATTGGTGATGCCGGGGCGCAGCGGGACGAGGACGCGCGGAATGCCGAGCTCGCGCGCGAGGGCGCAGGCATGGAGCGGGCCGGCGCCGCCGAACGCGAAGAGTACATAGTCCCTCGGATCATGGCCGCGGGCCAGCGAGACCATGCGGATCGCACCGGCCATCCGGTCATTGGCGATGCGAAGGATCGCCGCCGCCGCCTCCGTCGCATCCAGTCCGAGAGGTTCGCCGATCCGCTCCAGGATCGCGCGTTCGACCCGTTCGAGCGGGGCGCGGCCGTCGACGGACAGGAGGCCGCCCGGATCGAGTCGTCCCAGCAGCAGATTGGCATCGGTGATCGTCGGTTCCGTGCCGCCGCGGCCGAAGGCGATGGGGCCGGGATCGGCGCCGGCGCTGCGCGGACCGACCTGCAACATGCCGCCATCATTGAGAAAGGCGATGGAGCCGCCACCGGCGCCGATCGTGTGGACATCGACCATGGGAACGTGAATGGGCATGCCATGCTCGAGTTCGAGCTCGTCGCTGACCGCCGGCACGCCGTGGCGGATGAGCGCCACATCCGAACTCGTTCCGCCCATGTCATAGGTGATCAGATCCGGATAGCCGGCATGGCTGCCGACGAAGGCTGCTGCCATTACGCCCGATGCCGGACCGGACATGACCGTCTTGGCGGCTTCCTCGGCGACGATGTCGGCGGCGACCGTGCCGCCATTGCCCTGCATGACGAGAAGATCGCGGGTGAAGCCGCGCGCTTTCAGCTCGTCGAGCAGACGGGCGACATAGCGCGCCAGCACCGGCTGGACCGCGGCATTGACGGTGGCCGTCGTTCCGCGCTCGAATTCCCGGAACTCCGAGAGGATCTCGTGACCGGCGGTGACGCAGCTGTTGGGCCAGAGGGCGCGCGCGATCGCGGCGGCGCGCTTCTCGTGGGCGGGATTGACGGGGGCGTGAAGGAAGTGGATCACGAGCGATTCGCACCCCGCGTCGATCAATTGTCGTACCGCCGCCGCCACGCCCTCCTCGTCGAGCGGCGTCACCACCCTGCCTTCGGCATCCATGCGCTCATCCACCTCGAGGCGCAGGTCGCGCGGCACGAGCGGTTCGAAGATGCCGGTCATGCCGTAGGGATTGGGCCGTGTGCGGCGGCCGAGCTCGAGAATGTCGCGAAACCCCCGCGTCGTGATCAGCCCGGTCCTCGCGATCCGCCGTTCGAGCAGGGCATTGGTCGTTGTCGTCGTGCCGTGAATGATGGTCTCGACCGAGGCGAGGTCGATCCGTGCGCCGGCGAGCGCGTCGAGCACGCCGAGCGCCTGGTTTGCCGGCGTGCTCGGAACCTTGGCGATGCGCAGGCGCGTGCCCTGCCGCCGGTGCTGCCCGTCATTGCCGGCGGCCGCATGATCGACCTCGATGGTCACCAGATCGGTGAAGGTGCCTCCGACATCGACCCCGACCAGTCCTCCGCCCTGCGTCACGCATGTTCTCCCGCTTTCCGTAACCCGCGAAGCTTGCCCGCCCCGACCCGTCCACGCAAGCCACGCGACCCCGTCACGCTCCCGCGCAGCCACCATCCCGCCCCGATCACCCCACCGGACATGGCTTCCGCACGAGGACCGGAGGCTTCCGCGCGGGACCGGCCCGGCAATGTTCCGCACGAGCACCGGCCCGGAAATCCGGATAGCGTGGTGCCGGCCATCCGGACGGTGCGGTGCCGGGTCGGGCGGTACGGAGCCGGGCCGGGTAGCGCGGCGGTGACAGCAATCCGGGCGGTGTGGTCCGGTGCCGGGTAGCGCGGTGCCTGGCCGGGTGATGCGGTGCCGAACGAAGCCATTCCGTCAACCGGAGATTAACCGCCCCGTGCCAGACTGCACGCCATGCTGGAACATGCTGAAGTGGGACTCCGCCGCCGCGATTTTCGGGGACCGCGCGCGCGGAGTCCCAGTTTACCATGACATTTCACGGTTTTCACGGGATGGCATGATACCCGGTGCCGGTTTGCAGGAGGTTAAGGGCGGCGGCGGCCCGTTCTTTTGGTGGCGACTATCCCGCGCGTTACCCCGGTCCAACACCCCGCCACGACCGTGAATTCTTCCTCCCGTACGGAAGCACCGCCGCAAAACTGAAGGCCGGGTCAAGGGACCGCCACGGTCCCTTG
>JAGREZ010000555.1 GCA_020446285.1 Geminicoccaceae bacterium | reverse complement strand
GGCGGCCACACCTTCAGGCTCGCCAGTTCCCCATGTTTCGGGGGTCTTCGAAGCTCGGCGCGCCTCGTTGTAGGACATGAAGGCCGCCATCGAACCGCCGGCGCCGGGAAGAATGCCGATCCAGATGCCGATGAGCGAGGAGCGTATCCAGGTCTTCCAGAAGCCGGCCATGCGCGGCAAGGCCTTCCAGATCGATTCGGTGCCGAGTTTGCTGCTGTCCACACCATCGGTCTTCAGCGGTGTCTCAAGCAGATCGATCACCGGTGGCAGGGCATAGAGGCCGACGAGCAGGATGACGATGTGGATGCCGTCGAGAATCTCCAGTTTGCCGAAGGTGTAGCGGTCGCTGCCGAGAATGGGGTCGGAGCCGATCACCGAGACGAATACACCGAAACAGGCACTCACAAGGCCCTTGATCGGGTTGCCGCCCAAAAGGAAGATGATGCTTGCAAGGCCGAAGACCGCCACCCAGAAGACTTCCGACGGGCCGAAAAGCAGCGTCACCTTGGAAAGCGGCGGGGCAAGCAGCATCAGCGCGAAGGCGCTGGCGATGCCGCCGATGGCCGATGAGACGACCGCCACCTGCAGGGCGAAGCCGCCTTCGCCCTTCTGCGCCATGGGATAGCCGTCGAAGGTGGTGGCGACGGCAGCCGGTGTGCCGGGAATGCGCAGGAGCACGGCGGGAATGGCGCCGCCATACATCGCACCATTGTAGATGCCGGCCATCAGGCCGAGTGCGACCAGCGGTTCGAGACCGAAGGTGAAGGGAACGAGCACCGAGATTGCCATCGTTGCACTGAGGCCGGGCATGGCACCAACGACGATGCCGGCTATGACACCGATGACGATGGCCGTGAAATTGGCAAAACCGAAGACGCTCGGCAGGGCGTGAAGCAGGTCGGCGTACATGGTTTCCTCACTTCTGCCAGAGGCTTCCGGACGGGAAATCCTGCGACATCCCGAAATCGAAAATGAGATAGATCGCGCCGACGACGATCACGGTCGCAAGTGCCAGACCGATAGGATTGCGGTAACCGAAGAGGAAGGCCACGAGCGGGATGGAGATCGCCGTGCCGGGATAAAAGCCGATGAGGTGTGTCGCGACCGCGTAGGCGACGATCAGGGCGAAGGCTCCAAGGACCCGCTTCGGCGCCTTGGTCATCGGCTCGGGAGCCTCGCCCGCGACGGCCTTGCGCTGATCGGCAATCAGGAGCAGGGCGGCGAGAATGATCATCCCTGCGAGCATTGCCACAGGAAGCAGCGCCGAGATCGGCTGCAGATCCATGGTTGGTACGAAAAATGCTGCGGCGACCACGATGATCCCGAGTGCGGTCAGGGTCTCCGGTCTCGCCAGACGGTTGGTCGGATTTTCCGACATTGTTGTGCCTCCCACTATGACGTTTCGGTCGTGTAATGTGCGGGAGCGATCGCCCCCGCACACCGTACCGTCAATTCCAGGGTGTCTTTTCCCAGACGTCTGCGGCCAGATCGTAGAGTCCGCCAGTCAGCGCCTTGAAGTCATCGCCGGTGACGACCTCGACCGGATTGGCCGTAGCGGCCATTGCCTGGAGGAATTCCGGATCGTCGGCGAGTTTGGTGAAGGCATCGAGCAATTTGTTCTCGACATCTTCGGGCAGGCCGGCGGGCGCCACGAAGCCACGCATCGAGCCGTTCACCAGTTCGAGGCCCTGCTCGCTGAAGGTCGGCAGATCCGGGGCAAAATCCGAACGCTCCGTCGTTGCCACGCCGAGCACGTTCAACTCTTCCTGAAATTCGGCAACCTCGGAAATGTTGAGGACGCCCATGGCCACATGACCGCCAAGAAGGGCGGTGCGCGCCGGAGCCGAGCCCTTGAAGGGAACGATCGTGTATTCCGTTTCGGTCAGGTTCTGCAGCTTGATCAATGCGAAATGATCGTCACCGCCGAGACTCGACATGGCGACCGTGACCGCGCCCGGGTTTTCCCTTGCGTCCGCCAAGAGCTTGTCCAGCGTATCGAGGCCGCTGCTCTTGGAGGTCACGATCACGTTGGGATCGTTCACCACATTGGCGAGATAGGTGAAGCTGTCGCGGTCGTAATCGGCCTCGCGGTCAATGGTGCGGGCCATCATGCCGGGCAGGTTGAACGTACCGATCGTGTAGCCGTCAGGCTCGGCATTGGCGACTTCGGTGATGCCGATCTGGCCGCTCGCGCCGGGGATGTTCTTGACGACCAGGCTCGCTCCCTGGCCCAGATATTTCTCGATGAACGGAGCCGCCGTGCGCGCCATCACGTCGGTGCCGCCACCGGCGGAAAAGCCGACGACAACCTCGATCGGTTTTTCCGGATATTCGGCCATCGCCGCACCCGCGACGAGAATCATCGCGCCCGTCAGAGCGGTCGTCTGCATGAATTTCAACATTCTCTACCTCCACTGAGTTTTCGGGGTCGGATTTACGGGAAGACGCAGCCACGCTCCCTGAGCGCTGCATCCACCCAGCTTCGATCGTTCGTGCCCTCGGCAATGGCCCGCATCTGCCGGGTTTCGGCATCCTGCTTGGCCTGCGTCTTCTTCAGGACGTCTTCGGCAACGTCGATGGGCACGACAAGCACGCCGTCAGCGTCACCGATCATGATGTCGCCCGGCTCGATCACCATGCCGTCGAGGGCGATGGGGACATTGATCTCGCCCGGCCCGTCCTTGTAGGGGCCGCGATGGGTAACACCGGCGGCAAACGTCGGCAGGTTGGTCTCGCGGAAGGCATCGACGTCACGGATCGCGCCGTTGATCACGAAGCCGGTCACGCCTTTCTTCACGGCATAAGCGAGCATCAGTTCACCGATCAGGGCATTGGTCAGATCGCCCCCGGCGTCGGCCACGATCACATCGCCCGGGACGGCCATGTCGATGGCCTTGTGCAGCATCAGATTGTCGCCTGGACGGGATTTCACCGTCAGCGCGACGCCGGCCATGCCGCCCTTCTCGTGCATCGGGCGAAGGTTGGCGCCGCCGGCGGTCATGCGCGCCATGGAGTCCGATACATTGGCCACCGGAAGTCTGGCGAACGCTTCGACCAGAGTCCCGGGCGCCACGCGCTGGCGTTCGAGAATGCGAAAACCGATGGACATGTTCATCCTTCCTCGTTGGTACGGGTTGCCGCCGTGGCGGCGAGAAGCTTGCGATTGATGATGCGCTCAGGCGGTACGGGCTGTCCTTCGAGCACCTGAAAGATCCCGCGGACGGCCTCGACGCCGACGCGCGCACCTGCCTGCCGTGTCACACCGCCGATATGCGGGGTGAGGACGATGCGGGGCTCGCCGAAAAACGGATGATCCGCTGCCGGAGGTTCGCTGGCAAAGGTATCGAGACCGGCACCGGCCAGATGTCCCGAGCGGATGCCTTCCAGCAGTGCGGCTTCGTCGATCAGGCCGCCGCGCGCGGTGTTGATGACATGGGAGCCCCCGGGCATCCGCGCGATCGCTGCCGCATTGAGGATCTCGCGTGTCTGGTCGTTCAGGGGGCAATGAAGACTGAGAATTTCGGATGCAGCGAAAAGGTCGTCAACATGCTCGCAGCGTCTGACATCGAATGCCTCGAAGACACTGTCCGGTGCAAACGGATCATGGCCGACGAGGTCGAGTCCGAGCCCTTTGGCAAACCGTGCGGTCGCCTGGGCAATGGCACCCATGCCCAGCAGTCCCAGCGTCGAGCCCGCGATCTCGCGGCCGGAGAAGCCCGCTTTTTCCCAGCGGCCGGCGCGCAGGCCGGCATCGAGCGGCAGGAGCCGTTTCACCGTTGCAAGCATCAGTGCAATCGCATGCTCGGCAACCGAGACGGCATTCGCGCCGGTCGCCACGAGCACGGGAATGCCCCGCTCCGCGGCTGCTTCGATATCGATATTGTCGACACCGACGCCGTGCTTGGAGATGACCCGAAGCTGCGGTGCGGCCTGCATCACCGCCGCATCGATCCGTCCCATCCGCGAGACGATTCCTTCAGCACCCGATGCCTCGAGATGCTCGGAAATGACGGCACTGTCGGCATAGGCAGGCGTGTGAACCGTTTTGTAGCCATGCTCGGTGACAAGCCGTTCGGCAGCCGGATCGAGATCGGGGCCTGTTACGAGAATTGTTTTGCCCACTGCGTTTGCCTCCGATGAAATTCATTGACCGTGAGTCTTATGCAAAAGAATGACTTAACAAAAGCGTGTATTTGTGATTTTTATATTTAGAAAAACTGGATCAAATGATGGATACGCGGCAACTCAAAACGCTCCTCGCCATCAGGACGTGTGGCACCTTCGCGCAGGCCGCCGACATCGTCGGGCTTACGCCTTCGGCGGTCAGTCAGCAGGTTCAGGCGCTGGAGGCGGAACTCGACACCACCATTTTCGACCGTGGTTCACGCCCGCCGAAGCTGACCCCGCAGGGCCTGCAGATCATCGAAATGGCGCAGGATATTCTAAGGCGCGAGGAGGACGCAAAAGCGACGCTGCGTGGTGACCGGATCGCCGGAACGCTCATGCTCGGCTCGGTCCGCTCCAGCGCGCTCAATCTCCTGCCGAGAGCCATCGTGCAGATGCGCCAGCGATATCCCGAACTGAAAACCAACCTGCGCGTCTCGCTGTCCTCGACCCTGATCGCCGATGTCGCCTCGGGGCGGCTGGATGCAGCCGTGGTTGCCGAGCATGTGGGGTTTCCGGGCGCGCTGCGCTGGAGCCCGTTCCTTCGGGAGCCGCTCTGGCTGATCGCGCCAGCGGGCGCAATGCCGGACGATCCGATCACGATGCTCAACACCCGTCCCTATGTCCGCTTCAAGAGCGGTGTCCCGCTTGCCAATCTCATCGACACGGAGATCTCGAGGCTGGGCGTCGTCACCCATGACATCGCCGAGATCGACACCATCGGTTCGATCGTCACCTGCGTTCGTCAGGGGCTCGGGATATCAATCGTCCCGCATGTGGCGCTGCAGGAGCCGGAAGACATGAACCTTCTGTGTCTGCCGTTCGGTGAACCGCAGATCAATCGCCAGATCGGCATCACCGAACGCACGGCATCCCCACGCGCCGAAATCATCG
>JAGREZ010000554.1 GCA_020446285.1 Geminicoccaceae bacterium | reverse complement strand
CGGCCGCTGCACGTCTTCGATGCCGACCGGCTCGACGGCGATCTCGTCCTGCGCTTCGCCCGCAAGGGTGAAACCCTTCAGGCACTCGACGAAAAGACCTACGAGCTCGACGAGACCATGACCGTCATCGCCGATTCGCGCGGGCCGCAGGCCCTGGGCGGCATCATGGGCGGCGAGGAAAGCGGCTGCAGCGCACAAACGCGCAACGTCCTGATCGAGGTCGCCCTGTTCGATCCGGTACGCACCGCCATGACGGGACGCAAGCTCGGCATCGACAGTGATGCCCGGACGCGCTTCGAGCGCGGCCTCGATCCGGCTTTCGTGCGGCCCGCCGTCGAACTCGCCACACGGCTCGTCATCGATCTCTGCGGCGGCGAGGCGGCGGAAGCGGTGATCATCGGCGAGGAACCGCCGCCCATGCCGGCCATCACCTTCCATGCCGACCAGATGGAGAGGCTCGCCGGCATGGCTCTCGAGACCGGCGAAATCGAAACCTCACTGCAGGCACTGGGCTTCGCCCTCGAAGGGGGGCCCGATGTGTGGACCGTCCAGCCGCCGAGCTGGCGACATGACGTCCATACCCAGGCCTGTATCGTCGAGGAGTTGGCGCGTCTGCAGGGCTACGATCACATCCCGCCCGTCGCGGTGCGCCGCACCGAAGCGGTGGGCACGGGTGTGCTGACCGCCGACCAGCGCCGGCGCAGCGCCATTCGCCGGGTGGTCGCGGGCCAGGGCCTGAGCGAGGTCGTCAGCTGGTCGTTCGTTTCGCAGGATCAGGCGCGCATGTTCGGCAGCGACAGCCCGACACGCCTGCAAAATCCGATCGCGAGCGAACTCTCGGTCATGCGCCCTTCCCTCTTGCCACAGCTTCTCGCCGCCGCATCCCGCAATGCCGCGCGCAAACGCGGTGACGGCGCGCTGTTCGAGGTCGGTCCGCGTTTCACCGGCGGACAGCCGGGCGACCAGTGCTGGTCCGTGGCCGGCATCCGTTACGGCGATGCGGTCGGTCGCGAATGGGCCGAACGCAGGCGACCGGTCGATCTGTTCGATGCCAAGGCGGACGCGATCGCAGCACTTGCGGCCGCAGGCGTGAGGACCGAGGCGTTGCAGTGCCGCCCCCAAGCGCCTGCCTGGTATCATCCGGGCCGCTCGGGCGTTCTGGCACTCGGGCCGAATGTCCTTGCGACCTTCGGCGAGTTGCATCCGCGCATCCTCGCGACATTCGATCTCGGCATGAGCGTCGTCGGCTTCGAGCTCGACATCGACACGCTGCCGAAACCGAGAACGCGGGCCGGCAAGGCGCGACCGGCGCTCGAACGCTGGCCCTATCCGGCCATCGAGCGCGATTTCGCCTTCCTCGTCGACCGGTCGGTGAACGCCGACCAACTGCTCCGGGCGATCCGGGCGGCCGACAAGCAGCTCATTCGCGGAGCGCGGCTGTTCGACGTCTATGAGGGCGACAGGATCGACGAGGGCAAGCGCTCGCTCGCGATTTCCGTGCGCCTTCAGGCGAAGGACCGCACGCTGACGGATCAGGAGGTCGAGCCGGTTGCACAGAAGATCGTCCAGTCGGTTGAAAAGCAGTGCGGCGGATCGTTGCGCTAGCCCCGCAAAACAGCTACTTGGCGGGCTGGTCGGGGGTCTTCCTCCGACCGGCTGCGCTGCAAGCGAACCCGACAGGACGGCAACTGCCCGGCGAGACCAGACCCGCACATGAGCGATCTCTCCCAAATCCGCAATTTCGCCATCGTCGCCCATATCGATCATGGCAAGTCCACGCTGGCCGACCGCCTGATCGAGATGTGCGGCGGGCTCGAACAACGCGAGATGAAGTCACAGATCCTCGATTCCATGGACATCGAGCG
>JAGREZ010000553.1:1515-1778 GCA_020446285.1 Geminicoccaceae bacterium | reverse complement strand
CTCTATCCGCACATGACCGTCTACGAGAACATGGCCTTCGGGCTCAAGCTGGCCAAGACCGATCCGTCGGTCGCCGACAACAAGGTGCGCGAGGCGGCGCGGATCCTGCAGCTCGACCATCTGCTCGACCGTCTTCCCAAGCAGCTCTCCGGCGGCCAGCGCCAGCGTGTCGCCATCGGCCGGGCGATCACCCGCGATCCCAAGGTGTTCCTGTTCGACGAACCGCTCTCCAATCTCGATGCGGCGCTGCGCGTGCAGATGCG
>JAGREZ010000553.1:0-1458 GCA_020446285.1 Geminicoccaceae bacterium | reverse complement strand
TCGAGGCGATGACGCTCGCCGACAGGATCGTCGTTCTCGATGCGGGCTATGTGCAGCAGTTCGGCTCGCCGCTCGATCTCTACCACCACCCGCAGAACCGCTTCGTTGCGGGCTTCATCGGCAGCCCGAAGATGAACTTCCTGCCGGCCGAACTCGTCGGCACCGACAATGACCGCGCGCAGATCCGCCTGCAGGGCGATGCCGTCGTCTCCGCGCCGATCCGGGCGCATGGTTCGGCGAAGGGCGAGGGCTACGAACTCGGCATACGCCCGGAGCATCTCACCGAAGGCGGCGGCGGCGATGCGACGATCTCCGGTCCGGTCGTCGCGGTGGAGCATCTCGGCGCCGAGACCTATCTCTATGTCGATATGGGGCAGGAACTGCCGGTCACGGTCAAGGCTGCGGGCAACAGCCAGACACGTCCCGGCGATACCATCGGGATCGGCATTCCCGCCGGCGCCTGCTATCTGTTCGACAAGGACGGCAAGGCGTTCGAGCGCGAAGCCTGGGACGGCTGAGTTCCGGCAAGTCTGTCGTGCCTGTCGAAAGTGGCCGGATGGGATGTCCGCCCCGTCATTCGGCGACAGTCCTGGCTGGCTCGGTCTTGGTGGGCGTGGTTTTGGCGGGCTCGGTCGTGGCAGGGGTGGATTGGACGGGGGTTGTGCTGCACCGCCGTTCCGCCTCGGCCGGACGGTCGCCGTCGGCGGCGACATTGTCCTTCGCGGCCGGTTCGGCGCTGGCCCCGGTCTGACCCGGCGGCTGGCGCAGGAACCGGGCCGACATTTCCCCGTCGCGGCTGCCGAGAAAGCTCAGCGCCGTTCGGGAATGGACATGTCCGGATGCAGCCGCGGCGCGCAGCAGTTCCAGCGCCATGTCGAGTTCGTTCGAAAGTTGGCGGCGTACGGCTTCATGATGTTCGAGTTCGAGGGCGAACAGGGCTCGTTGCGCCTGCCTGACGGCTGCGAGATACATCGCATCCAGACTGGCGGTATCCTCGCTCGCACGGAATATGTCGCGGGCCTTGTCCAATCGAGGCGCTCCGTTTCTGATTTCTATGAAAATGTGATTTAACGCACAAATATTAACAGCGCGTTGATGAAATCCCGATAGTGGCGACGGCGGACGCTTTTTTACGGCTCAATCGCTGTATCCTGTTGCGCTTCCGGTGCCCGTGGTCGCGTTCGAGGTTTCGAAGAGCAGGACCGACGAGAGCACGTCCGCCGCATCCTCATCTGCCGCATCCTCGTCCGCCGCATCCTCGCCGGTCTTGTCGAGCGCCTCGCGCAGTTGCCCGAGATAGGCAGGGACCGTCGCTCCCGGATCGACCGTCAGTGGCAGAGGCTTCGGCGAGGCGATCAGCACGAGCAGTTCGCTTCCGGCAGCGGGAGCGACCTCCAGCAGACCCTCGCCATTCTCTCCGCCGATACGCACCGTTTCGCCGGGAACGAGCGCGATCGA
>JAGREZ010000552.1:4832-5058 GCA_020446285.1 Geminicoccaceae bacterium | reverse complement strand
TGCTGGAACAGGCATTCTCCACCTATCGCCGGACATTCAGGCCGTCGCGCTGGCTCGACAAACCATGGGCGATGATGGGGGCTGGCGTGTTCGCCGCCGATACCGACGAGGAAGCGCAATATCTGCGCACGTCGCAGCTGCAATCCTTCGCCCGGCTTCGTCTGGGTCGTCCGGGCCGCCTGCCGCCGCCGGTGGGGAATATCGACGAGCTGTTGCCTGCGGAGGT
>JAGREZ010000552.1:0-4640 GCA_020446285.1 Geminicoccaceae bacterium | reverse complement strand
TCGCAGCCGATGTCCTCGACGATCTTGTGGGCGGGGGGTGAGCGAGAGCGGGTGAAAAGGCTGGCTGACCTCCCTGCCGCCCCTTGCAATGCAGGGATTTCGGGCACATAAAGCGGCCGACATGAGCGGCGAGTACGGGCTTTCCTTCAAACGCAGGCATTTGCTCGGCATCGAGGGGCTGCAGCCTTTCGAGATCGCGGACCTGTTGGATCGCGCCGATGGCTATGTCGAGCAGTCCAGACGGACGGACAAGAAGCTGTCGACCTTGCGCGGACTGACCCAGGTCAACCTGTTCTTCGAGAATTCCACGCGGACGCGCACCTCCTTCGAGCTCGCCGGCAAGCGGCTGGGCGCCGATGTGGTCAACATGTCGGTGCAGGGTTCGTCGATCAAGAAGGGTGAGACCCTGATCGACACGGCGATGACGCTCAATGCCATGCATCCCGATGTGCTGGTCGTCAGGCATCAGGACAGCGGGGCGGTGGAGCTTCTCGCACGGCATGTGCGTTGTGCGGTGATCAATGCCGGCGATGGCAGTCATGAACATCCCACCCAGGCGCTGCTCGACGCGCTCACCATCCGCCGTCGCAAGGGACGGATCGAGGGGCTGACGGTGGCGATCTGCGGCGATGTCCTGCATTCGAGGGTGGCGCGCTCGAACCTGCATCTGCTGCTCACCATGGGCGCGCGGGTACGTCTCGTGGGACCGCCGACATTGCTGCCGGCGAGCATGCGCGCATTCGGCGCGGATCTCTTCTTCGACATGCGCAAGGGCCTCGAGGGTGTCGATATCGTCATGATGCTGCGCCTGCAGCTCGAGCGCATGCAGGGGAGCTATGTGCCGTCGACCCGCGAGTATTTTTCATTGTTCGGCCTGACCCGCGACAAGCTCGCCCATGCGAAGCCGGATGCGCTCATCATGCATCCGGGGCCGATGAACCGCGGTGTCGAGATCGACGGGGTGGTGGCCGACGATATCGACCGCAGCGCCATTCTCGATCAGGTGGAAATGGGCGTGGCGGTCCGCATGGCCTGCCTCGATATCCTGACCGAACCGTTGCGCGAGGCGGCATGAGCGAAGGTGGCTGCATCGAACGCGGGCGTCCGGGCAGCTGTCTGATCACCGGTGCACGGTTGCTCGACCCGGCAACCGGCATGGACCGGGTCGGCGAGCTGCGTGTCGAGAAAGGGCGGATCACCGGGGTCGGCGATTTCCTTGCCCCGCCGCATGGTCGCTACGAGCTGATCGACGCACGTGGGCTCTGTCTTGCTCCGGGCCTCGTCGACATGCGCGCGCAGTTCGGTGAACCGGGATTCGAGCACAAGGAACGGCTCGAGAGCGGCGTGCGTGCGGCCGCTGCAGGCGGCGTGACGTCGGTGGCATTGCTGCCGGCGACCGATCCGCCGATCGACGATCCGGCGGTGCTCGAATTCATTGCCCGCAGGGCCCGCATCCTGCGTTCGGTCAAGGTCTATCCTTACGCCGCCCTTACCCGGGGGCTCGCCGGCAGGCAGCTTGCCGAACTCGGTCTCATGCATCGCGCCGGCGCCGTTGCCTTCACTGACGGCAACAGGGCCATCGCCGATGCACAATTGATGCGGCGTGCGCTCGCCTATGCGACCTCGTTCGACGGCTTGATCGTCCAGCATCCCGAGGAGCCGTCTCTCGCAGACGGCGGGGTGATGAATCATGGCACAATTGCCGCGCGTCTCGGGCTTTCCGGCATTCCGCAATGCGCCGAGGCGATGATGGTGGAACGCGATCTGCATCTCGTCGAGATGACCGGAGCGCGCTACCATGTCGCCCATATCTCGACCGCGCTCGCGATCGATGCCGTGCGCAGGGCGAAGGCGAGGGGACTGCGGGTGACCGCCGAGGCGACACCGCACCATCTCGCGTTGAATGAACTCGAGGTCGAGGGATACCGTACCTATGCCAAGGTATCGCCGCCCCTGCGCGCGGAAGAGGATCGCGAGGCTGTGGTCGAGGGGCTGGTGGACGGAACGATCGACGTCATCGCCTCCGATCACGACCCGCAGGACCAGGACAGCAAACGCCTGCCGTTCGCGCTCGCGGCAAGCGGCGTGGTCGGTGTCGAAACCATGCTCGCGGTCTCCCTGCGCCTCGTTCACGAAGGGCGGATGACTCTGCTCGATCTGTTGCGCAAGATGACGGTGGCACCCGCCGACCTGCTCGGCCTCGAAGCCGGCCGCCTTGCCGTCGGCGCTCCCGCCGACCTCATCCTCTTCGACCCCGACGCCCCGTGGAAGGTGAGCGAGGCCGGTCTTTCATCGCTCGCCAAGAATACCGCCTTCGAGGGCCGACTGGTCAATGGCCGGGTGCATCGCACCATGGTCGACGGCCGCACCGTGCATGAATGGTCACCGCCTTTTTCACGCTGACACTGTTGCTTGTCCGCCGGCGATAGCGACACATTGCTGGAGTGTGTGTGGGGCCCGAGGGCGTGATGCGATGCTCAGGAATCGATGCCGACGGCCAGTGAGTACGGGTCGGATGGTGTTGTGACGAGGTCGTATGCGAGCTTCGAACAGACGGCGATGACCATCAGGGCCAGCAGGATGCGCAGATGCTCGCCCTTGAGAAAGGCGCCGAGACGGGTTCCGAACTGGGCACCGACCACGCCGCCGGCGATCAGCAGGAGGGCGAGGACGATATCCACGGCGTGATTGTTGTAGGCGTGCAGATAGGTCGTGATCGCCGTCACGACCGAGATCTGGAAAAGCGAGGTGCCGATCACGACACTGGTGGGCATGCCGATCAGATAGATCATTGCCGGCACCATGATGAACCCGCCGCCGACACCCATGATGGCCGCGAGGATGCCGACGAACATGCCGACGATGGTGGGCATGATGATGCTGATATAGAGGCGCGATCGCTGGAAACGCATCTTCAGCGGCAGGCCGTGCATCCAGTGGTGCTGGTGCAGCTTGCGGTGGCGAAGACCGGATTTGCCACGGCTCTTGAGCAGCGCACCGAAGCTTTCGACGAACATCAATGCACCGATGATGCCGAGAAAGACGACATAACATATCGAAATGACGATATCGATATGGCCGAGCGTGCGCAGCCAGCCGAAGATGATGACGCCGACGACGGATCCCACCGTGCCGCCCACCACCAGTACGAGACCCATCTTCACGTCGACCGTTTGACGCCGCATGTGGGCGAGCACGCTGGAAACGGACGAGGCGAGGATCTGTGCCGACTGCGAACCCACCGCCACCGCCGGCGGAATGCCGATGAAGAAGAGAAGCGGCGTCATGAGAAAGCCGCCACCGACGCCGAAAATGCCCGAGAGAAACCCCACGCCCCCGCCCAGTCCGAGAACGAGAAACAGGTTCACCGACATTTCGGCGACAGGAAGATAGATATCCATCGGCGACCGGAGCGTGAGGACTGGTGACCGACAAGCAACGTCAAGGCCCTTGCAAAGTCAAGTCAATGGCATGAGCCGGGAGCAAAAAAACGCGCGGTGCCTCGCGAGCGGGCCGGTTACCACCGGCGATACTGTCCGTCGAACAGATCGCCCAGGGCCTTGCGCAGCTTGATCGTGAGCCGGCGGCGGCGGAGATGCTCCCTTCGATCGTGGCGCAGATGGCAGCGTTGACAGAGCGCGCGCAGGTTATCGGGGCGGGAGTTGAGCGGATCGTGGTCGAGATGCGCCGTTGCGAGGCGGATCCGCCGTCCGGACATGCCGGCATAATCGACGACATCGGGCCAGTCCGCCGGCTTTCCGCTGTCATCGCGCCAACAGCGTCGTTCTTCGTCGAACCAGCGGCCGTCGGCGAGCTGACGAATGGTCGTCGCATGGGGGCGGCCGCATTGTTCGCAGCGTCCGCCGGCCCTTCCAAAGCGGATCAGCCGACTGAGTTCTCGCCAGTCGATGGGGTAGAGCCAGCGAAGTTCGGGCTTTATCGGCATGGAAGAGGTATGCCATGCCTCCCTTCAATCGTCCGTACTTTTCTTCATATGGATTTTGTTTTCTGTTTGAGGCATAACGGTTCAACCTTGAATTGAGAGAAGCCGATTTCATGATCTATGCATCGGAACTCGAGGCATTGCGGGACAGGCGGCCGGACGGCACGCTCTACTGCCTGCATCTGGATCGACTGGAACGGACAGCCCGCACATTTCGCCAGTGTTTTCCGGGCGAAGTCATGTATGCGGTGAAATGCAATCCCGAGCCGCGCCTTCTTCGCACATTGGTCGAATGCGGCTTTTCCATGTTCGATGTCGCGTCCATGCCGGAGATCGAACTTGCGCGCGCCATCGCGCCCAAGGCGGAACTTTTTTTCATGCATCCGATAAAGACAGTGGAGGAAATCGCGTCAGCCGCGGAAAACTTCAACATCCGCCATTTCTCGGTCGACCATCTCGACGAGCTTGCGAAGGTCGAGGAATCCATCACCGGTGACCGGGTTTCGACCGTTGTCATGGTCCGCCTCGCGACGCCCGGAGATGCGACCTATGATCTTTCGGCCAAGTTCGGTGCTACCCCCGGAGAGACCATCGAGATCATGCGTCGTGCGGCGGATGAGGGATTTTCCGTCGGGCTCTGCTTCCATGTGGGATCGCAGGTCACGAATGTGCAGGCATGGGCGGACGCGATCCGGCT
>JAGREZ010000081.1:14104-15615 GCA_020446285.1 Geminicoccaceae bacterium | reverse complement strand
ACGAGGTTCTCGCCGACAAGAGCATTCGCGCGCAGCTCAAGCAGTGGGAAGATGCGGGCTACGGGAATCTGCCGGTCTGCATGGCCAAGACGCAGTATTCCTTCTCCACCGATCCCAACCTGAGGGGCGCACCCACGGGACATTCGCTACCCGTCCGCGAGGTGCGCCTGAGTGCCGGCGCCGGATTCATCGTCGTGATCTGCGGCGAGATCATGACGATGCCCGGACTTCCAAGAGTACCGTCGGCCGAATCGATCATGCTGAACGATCAGGGCCAGATCGAAGGGCTGTTCTAGGAGGCCGGCGTGATACGCAAGATCGTTATTCCGGTTCGAGGTGACGGCAAGGGTGACAATGTGTTCGCCCATGCGGCCGCGCTCGCAAGGCGGTTCAAGGCCCATGTCGTGGTGACCCACTGCCGCCCCCGGGGCGAGGACCTGATGCCGTTCGGCGTGTCGCTGCCGGCCTCGATGAAGAAGCTGCTGCTCCAGCAGACCAGCGAGATCGCCTCCCAGGTCGAGGATGGCCTGAAGGTGGAACTCACGAAGCTGGCGGGCGAGCTCGGAATCACCATGGTCGACCGGCCGGACGGCCGGACGGCCTCTGCTTCCTGGGTGGAGGAACAGGGCCGTCAGGTCGATGTCATCAAGCACCATGGCCGGCTTGCGGATCTCATCTGCGTCGCCAAACCCGACGTCGACCGTAATCTCGGCGCCAACACGCTGAAGACGGCGTTGTTCCATACCGGCACCCCCGTCATGATGTGTCCGAAGGCCGAAAGGCCGCCGGAGACTCTGGGGGACAGGATCACCATCGGCTGGAACGGTTCGATCGAATCCGTGCGGGCCGTATCACTGACGATGGGCATCATCGAAGCGGCGAGCGAGGTCACCATCCTGTCCTCGGGCAATGAGCTGCATGGCGCCACCGCCGAGGATCTCCAGACCTATCTTGGCGATAGGGGAATTGCCTCGCGGGTCGAGCGTTTCGTGGCGAGGAAGAAGATCGGCCAGGAACTGCTCGATCGAAGTCATGCCGCCGGCGCCGACACACTGATCATGGGTGCCTACAGCGACAGCCATGAGCGTGAGACGATATTCGGCGGAAACACGCAGAATGTCGTCGACCGTTCGACGATGCCGGTCATTTTCGTGCATTGAAGACACTATCGAACAGATCCATCCACAACTGGGAGAATGCAGAACAGCAAGTAGAAAGAGACTGATCTGAAAGGAAATACGCGACTCCGTCGCGGGCAAAAACGTCAAGAAATGACGGGAGGCTATCATGAAGACTACCAAAAGAGTTGCCTTGGCCATGGTCGGTGCGACCGCACTGGCGACAACGACTTTCGTTTCGGTTGCAAGAGCCTGGGAACCGGTGAAGCCGATCGATTTCGTCATCATGGCCGGTGCCGGTGGTGGCGCCGACCAGATCGCGCGTTTCATCCAGTCGGTGGCTGAAAAGCATGGATTGACCCCGAGGCCGCTGGTGCCGAACAACAAGGGTGG
>JAGREZ010000081.1:1674-14039 GCA_020446285.1 Geminicoccaceae bacterium | reverse complement strand
CTCGTGACGCTGAATTCGTTCTTCACGACTCCCATCCGTCAGCCCGCCCTCGGTATCGACATCATGACGTTCACGCCGATCACCATGATGGGCGTCGATCCCTTCGTTCTCTGGGTACACAAGGATTCCGGCATCACGACGTTCGAGGACTGGCTTGCCAAGGTGAAAGCCGACGACGGTGGTTATGTCATGGGCGGCACCGGCAAGGGACAGGAAGATTCCATCGTCATCGCCTGGATGGAAAAGAACTTCGATTTCAAGGTGAAGTACATCCCGTACAAGGGTGGCGGTGCTGTTGCCAAGGACCTGGCCGGACAGCAGATCATGGCTTCGGTGAACAATCCGGCGGAAGCCCGCGGCTTCTATCAGTCGGGCGATGTCGTTCCGCTCGTTGCCTTTTCCGACGAGCGTCTGCCGAATCTTCCCGATGTGCCGACGGTCAAGGAACTGGGCAAGGACTTCTCCTACTACAACCAGCGTGCCGTCGTCGGTGCGCCGGGCATGTCGGAAGATGCCGCGGCCTTCTATCGTGACCTGTTCGGCAAGATCTACGAATCGCAGGAATGGCAGGACTACATGGCGTCCGAAAGCCTCGAGCCATTGCCGATGGATGCAGCCGGCCAGAAGGAATACTGGCAGACCCAGGTGACGCGTCACACCGAGCTCCTGAGCGAAATGGAACAATAAGTCGCGAATTCCGGTTCGCGGAAAACAAGAGATGGGAGGGCCGGCATGCGGCGCGCGGAGTTAGTCACGGCAATTGTATTGGCCCTCCTGTCAATCTACCTGATGTGGAAGAGTACCGCTCTCGATATCGGCTACATCAGCGGTGAGGGACCGGGTGGCGGCGCGTGGCCGTTCTGGCTGGCCGGCGTCATGCTGGTATGCACGGGCGTGATCGCCTTCAACTGGATGCGCCAGACATCCCCGCCATCGCAATCCGATGAACCGCTGCTCGATCGCTATGGCCGGCGGATGCTGTTCATGGTCGGTGGCGGCATCCTTGCCTTCATTGCGCTCGTGAGTGTCATCTCGATGTACGGCGCAATGTTTGTCTTCCTCATCTACTATCTCGCATTTCTCGGACGTCACAGATGGAGTGTGACCATACCGGTTGCCGTGATCACACCCATTGTCTTCTTCTTCTTCTTCGAGGCATTGATGCGCATTACCTTGCCGAAGGGAATGAAATTCCTCGAGCCCGTGTTCAACTGGCTGAACACGATCATCTACTGATCAACGACCATCCACCGATCGATGTGAATCGGGGAAAGACGACAGGGCGAGGCAGAACTGGAAATGATGGAAATCCTTCTTCATCTGGGCGACGGAATCCTGCTGGCGGTTCAGCCGATCAACCTGCTTTTGATCGTTATCGGCGTCACACTGGGGCTGTTCATCGGCGCGATGCCGGGGCTCGGCTCGGTCAACGGTGTTGCCATCCTGCTGCCAGTCACCTTCCTGGTACCGCCAGCATCGGCAATCATCTTCCTTGCCGCCATCTACTACGGCGCCATGTATGGCGGGGCGATCAGCTCGATCACTCTCGGCATACCCGGCGCTTCCACCGCCGTCGCCACCACTTTCGATGGCAGACCGCTGGCGTTGCAGGGCCGCGCAAGGCTGGCACTGGTCACCGCGGCACTTGCGTCCTTCATCGGCGGCAGCGTTTCCAACGTCCTCTTCACAGGTTTCGCCCCCCTGCTCGCCTCCGTGGCGCTGAGCTTCGGGCCACCGGAGATCTTCTCCCTCATGTTGCTCGCGTTCGCGACGTTCGTGGGCCTGGGCGGAGATGACATTCCCAAAACCGTCTTTTCGATCTGCCTCGGCCTCGTTCTCGCCGCGGTTGGATATGACGAAATTTCCGGTGCGCCGCGCCTCATCTTCTTCGACATTCCCGGCTTCATGCACGGCATCAACTTCCTTGTCCTGGCTATCGGCGTCTACGGTATCGGCGAGATGCTGTGGACCATCGACAGTACGAGGGGAAAGGTCACCACGACCCAGACACGGATGACCGTCAAGGGCACCATCGAGGATGCCGGCGAGGGTATGCGCCGTGGCTGGAAGGGAACGGCCATCGGCTCGTTCCTCGGTTTCTTCGTCGGAATTCTGCCCGCCGCCGGTGCCACCCCCGGATCATTGATGTCCTACGGTGTCGCCAAGATGCTGGCCCGCAATCCAAAGGAATTCGGACGCGGACATCCGGGAGGCGTGGCGGCACCCGAAGCGGCGAACAACTCCGCATCCACCGGTGCCATGCTGCCGATGCTCACCCTTGGCATTCCGGGCTCGCCGACGACGGCCATTCTGCTGGGTGGTATGGTGATCTGGGGCCTGACCCCCGGCCCGCGGCTGTTCACCGACCAGCCGGAATTCGTTTGGGGCCTGATCGGATCCTTCTATGTCTCGAATATCCTCGCGGTCGTCGTGAATCTTGCCTTCATCCCGCTGTTCATCTGGATGCTGCGCATGCCGTTCACGATTCTGGCTCCGATGATCTTCGTGCTTTCGGTCGTCGGAGGTTATGCCGCGACCCAGGACATGCACGATGTGTGGCTGATGCTGATCTTCGGTCTCGGCGCCTTCGTCCTGCGCAAGCTCGACTATCCGCTGGCACCCGCCGTGCTGGCAATCGTTCTGGGCCCGATCGCGGAACCGACATTGCGGCAGTCGCTTCTGCTTTCATCGGGAGATCCGTCGATCTTCTTCACAAGGCCGATCGCAGGACCGATCACCATCATCGCCATCATCCTGATACTGCTGCCGCTGATCAAGGTGATCCTGGGCCGGCGGCGGGGCGCGGAGACGAACGCGGCATGAAACGCCCGCGGTTTCGTCGCGGGCAGCGAACGGGGGGCGAGCGGCATGGAGATGCAGACAGACCGGCATGATGCCTGGCATCCCGGGATCAATTCGAGGATCCCGGCCCGTCTCATGCCGCTCGTGACACTCTTTCGCCCCGAAAATGCCGATGTCGGTTACGACGAAGCCAGGGAACTGTCCGATTTCAGCGGCCTCCCGCCGGCCGAATTCGTCTCGTTCCGTCCCGAACGGCTGGCGCAGCATGAAATCCTGATCCGGGTCACAGCCGACCTTTCGGTTCCCGACGGGCCGAGCTACGAGGAACTCGGCATCAATCTGCGCGACATGGTCAAGACGATATTCGATCACTACATCGAGCCGGACATGGCCATCGTCCGGCGCGCCCATGACGACATGCGGGCAAAAGCCCTGGGTTTCATCGACGGGGAACTGGCGAGCAAGCTGTTCGAGCGCTCCCCTCCTCCGAAACCCGCACGACCCGGGGGCGCAGGCTTTCTCACCAGACTTTTCGGCAGGCACCCGCAAGATTCCGAAAGGAAGACCACCCCGGATCATCCGGAGACCGCCGTCGCGGACCTCTGGCAAAGGCAGCTGGCCGTGACGGAAGACGCACTGGAAGCGGCCTGCCTCGAAAGCCTGATGCGGATCGTCGGCGGTATCATCGGTCATCGCGGCAGGATCATTCCCGATCGTGAACTGCTTGCCCGTCTCGTCGCCAATCATGTCTGCAGCAATTACGGCGGCGAGGTGATCGCCGAAGCCATCCGCCCCCTTGTCGACAGAGCCATCGCCGAACGGAACTACCGCGTCCTGCCGGTCCAGCAGAAACCCACCGTGATGAACGTCAAGGGCGCTTCCGCATCAGGCAAGAGCACGGTGAGGCCGCGGCAGCGACGCCTTGCCGAAAAGCTCGGCATACCGTGGGAGGATTTCGCGCTGATCAGCCCGGACTACTGGCGTAAATACCTGCTCGACTACGAAACGCTCGGCGAGGATTACAAATACGCGGCCATGCTCACCGGCGAGGAACTGGAGATCATCGACAGGAAACTCGACCTGTTCATGGCCCGAAAGGGCGCGCGCGGAGAGATGTCCCACCTTCTCATCGACCGCTTCCGTTTCGACAGCTTCGTGGTCGAAGACGACCATGGGGCGGACAGCCGGCTCCTCACCCGTTTCGGCGACCAGATCTTCATGTTTTTCATGGTCACCCCGCCGCAGGAAACCATCGAGCGAGCCTGGCAGCGGGGCCTTGCGACCGGGCGCTACAAGGCAGTCGACGATCTGCTGTATCACAATGTCGAAGCCTATACCGGAATGCCGGGACTGTTCTTTTCATGGGTACGCTCGAAGGTGAAGCGTGTTCATTTCGAGTTTCTCGACAATGACGTGCCAAAGGGCGAATTGCCGAAAACCGCAGCCTTCGGCTGGAACGATACGATGACGATCCTCGACCCGGAACTGATGATCGACATCGATCGATACAGGAAGGTCAATGTGCAGGCGACCGAGCCGGGCGGGATCTTCCACAACCGCGACATGGACGCCGCCCTGAATGTCGGTTTTCTCAAGAACTGCGTGGAACAGATCCCCGAGATTCGCTTCGCCGATCCGTCCAGTGGCAGAGTCCTTGCACGGATCGTCCGCGGCAGGCTGCTATGGTGCGATCACCACCATATCGAAGCGCAACCACCCCACTCGTGCCTCAGGACCGCCCTCGAAGCCATAGGCTACGAAACCGGCACCGGCAGGACCGATACCGACGCCGCCCCGGATCCGATCGACATCGACCGCGAAATGCACTTCACCCTCGGCCGCTGGACCTCTACCGGAATGGCCGCGAGCCAGCACTGGTGATCAGTGCCCGGTATTGGAGTCATGCGCGATGCAAGGTTCTTCGAGCTGACCGATGTCGCCGCTGCCACACGCAAGGGCAAGAATGCCATTGATCGGGCTCGGACTCATGAGAACGGGAGTAGAATTTCGTCAGGCAGCATTTCTGGGCCCGCGAATATTTCGTGAACATAGCCGGACGCGAGAAAGCCGCGATACGCAACGACCCTCGTCACCAACAGGAGGAGGATCGTTTGATGTCCTGTCGGCAGGGGTCTGCATGAGAGCGTAACAGCGGTGACGGGGTGGATAACCTGCCGAAGCCGGCCAGACCGTTATCCCTTGCCCTTCCAGGGGATGAGGCGGGCTTCGAGTTTTCGCATCAGGATGTCGATGCTGTAGCCGATGATGCCGATGATGATTACGCCCATTACCACGATGTCGGTGGAGAGGAAGGTGCTGGCGACCATGATCATGAAGCCGACACCGGATTCGGCAGCGACCAGTTCGGCGGCGACCACCGTGCCCCAGCATACACCCATCGCCACCCGCATGCCGGTGAAGATTTCCGGCAGGGCATTGGGCAGGATGATGTAGCGCAGAACCTGCCAGCGCGAGGCGCCGAGCGTGTAGGCCGCATGGACCTTGGAAAGGCGGATGCTGGCCACTCCTGAACGCGCGGCGAGTGTCATGATCCAGACGGCGGCGAGGAACAGGAGGAGGATTTTCGATCGTTCGCCGATGCCCGACCAGATGATGACGAGCGGTATGAATGCAAGTGGGGGGATCGGGCGGAAGAACTCGACCAGTGGATCGAACAGGCCGCGTATGGTGTTGGAGAGGCCCATGGCGAGGCCGAGCGGAATGCCGACGACACAACCGAAGCCGAAGCCCATGAGGATACGGTAGAGACTCCAGCCGACATGTTCCCAGAGCGTGAAGTTGCGATAGCCCTCGCTGGCAATCCGGACGAACTGGTTCCAGACGGCCGCAGGAGTCGGCCAGAACAGCGGGTTGACCCACTCACGCTCGCTCGACTGCTGCCAGAGCACGGCAAGGGCCACCACCGCGACAATGCTCCAGAAGCGGCTGCCGGTCACCGCCGAAGCATCGCCGAAGGTGACGGTCTTGCGCGAATTGACCCCGGATCGTGCCAGCCCGAGCCAGGCGAGAAGGGATTTCATGCTTCCTCCCCCGGACGCCCCATGATCTCCTCCTCCATTTCCCAGATCATGGCGAGGATCTCCTCGCGCATGCGGGTGAATTCCGCACTGGCCTTGATTTCGCGGGAATCGCCGTTCAACCCCTGACGGGCGAAATCGAGGCGGTATTCCCGTTCGATGCGGCCCGGGCGCGGGGCCATGACGAAAAGGCGTTGCCCCAGAAACAGGGCTTCCTCGACGCTGTGGGTGATGAGAACGATGGTCTTGCCGGTCTCGTGCCAGAGATTGAGCACCAGTCCCTGCATCTTCTCCCGTGTCAGCGCATCGAGCGCGCCAAGCGGCTCGTCCATCAGGATGAGTTCGGGATCGTTGGCGAGGCATCTTGCGAGCGCCACACGCTGCTGCATGCCGCCGGAGAGCTCGTAGACGGCCTTGTCACCGAAGCCGCGCAGTCCGACCGTGTCGAGCAGTTCCTCCACCCGTTGCGCCGTCGCGGCGGCGCGCGCGCCTTTCATGCGCGGCCCGAAACCGATATTCTCGGCGACGCTCATCCATTCGAACAGGGCCCCCTGCTGGAAGACCATTCCGCGTTCGGGACTGGGGCCGGTGATAGGGTGGGACGCCTCGCCGCCATCCTTTCCCACGGTCAGGCTCAATTGCCCGGAAGTCGGACGCAGGAGACCGGCGACGATGTTGAGCAGCGTGGTCTTGCCGCAGCCCGATGGCCCGAGTACGGCGAGCATCTCGCCGGCTTCGAGATCGAAGGAAACATCGCGAAGCGCCTCGACCGCACCGCCATCGGGCAGGTCATAGACCATGGACAGGTTCTCGACGTGCAGACCTCTCAAGGCTCGGATCCCGTGGTCAGCGAGGTAAGGTCGGATTCGACACCGGAAGGATGCTGAGGGGTGCGAACCATCTCCAGCCGCCGGCAATCCGCGAGGACAGCCGCCGGATCCGCAGGGCCGTGCACGTCACGAGCGAAGCGCATGGCCCTGCGAGTGGCTTACTGAACCTGTTCCATGAAGCTCGTGTCGATGGTCGGACCGTAATCGTCGAGGGCTTCGTCGAGTTGTCCCTGCTCGACATAGAAGGCCGCGACCTCATTGATGAATTCCTGCACGGTTCCGCCCATCCAGGCATCCGAGAGCTGTTCGTCACGGGTCGGAAAAACGAAAAGATCGACCATGTTGCGGGCTGTTTCGAGATCCTGCCCGGATTCCTTCGCAATAGCCGGCAGATGTGTCTCGGGATCCTCCTTGAACGCCCTGTTGGTGTCCTCGGTGATCTGCAGGAAGCGGGTGACGAGATCGGGATGCTCGCTGGCGAACTGCTCGGTTACCGAAACGATGTCGAACACACGGATGCCGATGGCCTCCTGCTCTTCGGCGGTCATGAGAACCTTGCCATACTCCTTCATGCGCTGCAGGGCACCGCCGAAGCCGCAGGCCATGACCACATCGCCGCGTGCGAGCGCTGCCGCACCTTCGGGCGGGTTCATCTGCAGCAGCGTCACCTTCGACGGATCGACACCGAGATGGTCGAGCGTGCGCAGGAGCTTGTAGTGGGTCACATTGCCGATCGGCGTTGCGACCTTCTTGCCTTCGAGATCCCCGGCATTCGCCTGGGTGATGCCGGCATCGTCACGCACGACGCAATTGTCGTTGGCAGCGTAGGAAACTGCCGAGCTCACCAGCTTGAGCGGCAGTCCCTTGGTGACGGCCACGACGAATGGCACGAGGCCCTGCGAATAGGCGATCTGGACATCGCCGGAAGCCATTGCCGCTGACATCTCGTTACCATTGCCGAAGGCGCGCCAGTTGACCTTCATGCCCATTTTCTCGTCGAAGCTGCCATCCGCCTTGGCCATGAGGTTGGGCGACGGCCATTCGAGAAAATAGGCAACCGTGATTTCGTCGAGTGCCCGGGCCGGGCCGGTCGACAGGGCACAGACCGCGGCAATCGCAGCGGAGGCCGCAACGAGGTGTTTGCGCCAGATGTTTCGCTTCATCTCGGTTCTTACTCCTTCCACCGACTTGGATCGACGATATGGACTGAAGCAGCCCGCAGGAAACTCCGCCCTGTTCCTTCGGACACTAGACGTGCGATCGGTGCTGCGTCAATGTGACCGGCACCCGGCGTTCGGCATCGATCGCTTCAGGATGCCGTGGCAGGGGAATGATTTGAGCAATCCATATCCGATCGATGGAGCGAGGGATGCACTCTGGCGGGCGACGGCGGTAGCGCCCGTGGACTGCCGGCCGCTGGATGGCGATATCGATGCCGATGTTGCGATCATCGGCGCTGGCTTTACCGGCCTCAACGCCGCGCTCGTGCTGGCCGAAGCCGGAACCTCCGTGGTCGTTCTCGAAGGTGCCGACCTCGGCTTCGGGGCATCGGGACGAAGCGGTGGCCAGGTCAATCTCGGTCTCAATCTCGGCCCTTCCGCGCTGATCGCCCGTTTTGGCGAGGGAGCGGGGCGGAGGCTCATCGAGAGACTCGCAGGCGTTCCCGACGAGGTGTTCGCGCTGATCGAACGTCATGATCTCAACTGCGATCCGGTACAGATGGGCTGGGTGCAGGGTGCTGCAAGTGACGGCCAGCGCCGCCTGCAGGAGAACCTTGCTCGCGACTATGAGCGTCATGGTGTCCACTTCGATGTTCTCGACGCGGCACAGGTTCAAAGGCGCAGCGGCGCGCACGGATACAAGGGCGGTCTCTTCTGTGCGACGGCCGGCTCACTCCATCCGCTCTCCTACACCCGCGAGATGGCGCGGGTCGCGCTCGGCATGGGCGTGCAACTGTTCACGCACTCTCCGGTCACGGCTCTCGAACGCGAGGGACGGCACTGGCGGTTGAGCTGTGCGGGCGCAAGCGGCGGCCGTGTGCGGGCCGAGACGGTACTGGTCTGTACCAATGCCTATACCGATGATCTCGTCGACGGGTTGAAGGAGACGGTGGTTCCCGTACGCAGTTTGCTCATGGCATCCGAACCCCTGCCGATGGAGCTGCGCGACAGGGTCATGCCGGGGGAGGTGACCTTCGTCGACAAGAGGCGCCTCATTCTCTATCTGCGCTATGACCGCGACGGTCGGCTGTGCGCCGGCGATCACGGACCGATGCGAGACGGCTTCCGGCTCGAGGACTACACGGCCGTGAAACGACGGGTCGTCGAGGTCTTTCCCGATCTGGCCGGTGTACGCTGGGATTATCACTGGGGCGGCCGCGTGGCGATGACGCGCAGCAAGCTGCCGTTCATCCAGGTAGTCGACGATGGCCTCGTGGCCGGCATGGGTTACAATGGCCGGGGCGTCGGCATGGGCTCGATCATGGGGCGCATCCTTGCCGAATTCGTGCTCGGCAAACCCGAAGGCGAACTGGATTTCCCGGTTTCCACGCCCAAGCCCTTCGCCTTTCATCCCTTCCACCGTATCGGTGCCACCGTCGCAATTGCCTGGCACGGTCTGATGGACCGGATCGAGATGCGGGGGAACCGCTGACCGGACTGCGGCACTGTTGCCAAATCGCCCCTGATCTGGAAGATTCATGCGGGCAGTGACCGCTGGTGTCATGCACGGCTCATGATGGAGCAGAGAAAACAATGAGTTATGTATTCAGGAAGTCCATTCTTGCGGCCACCGTGTTGGCCACGGTCGGCATTGCGGCCCCGGTGGCGGCCGAGACGCCTGCGAACATGCTGGTGATGGGCATGCGGCTCGACGACATCATCACCATGGATCCGGCCGAGGTCTTCGAGCTCACTACCGGCGAGATCTCCGCCAATATCTATGACCGGGTGATGATGTTCGAACCCGAGGATCTCTCGACGCTGGTTTGCGGTGTCTGCGAGGACTACACGATCAGTGAGGATGGCAAGACGATCGACTTCACCGTCCGTGACGGCCTGACCTTCCATTCCGGCAATCCCGTCCGTGCCGAGGATGTCGTCTGGTCGCTGCAGCGGGTCATCAAGCTCAACAAGACCCCGGCATTCATTCTCTCGCAGTTCGGCTGGACGTCCGAAAACGTCGAGGAAATGATCACCGTCACCGACAGCGGGTTCAGGGTCCATATCGTCGAGGATTTCTCGCCCGGCCTGGTGCTCAACGCTCTCGCCGCCGGCGTCGCCTCGGTGGTCGACAGGGAACTGGTGATGTCCAACGAGGTCGATGGCGATCTCGGCTATGCCTGGCTCAAGGACAAGAGCGCCGGATCGGGAGCGTTCAGGCTCGTATCGTGGAATGCCAACGAGACGGTAATGCTCGAAGCCTTCGAGGATTACCGGCATGGCGCACCGGCGATGAAACGGGTTGTCGGCCGACATGTACCCGAGCCTGCGGCCCAGCGGCTTCTGCTGGAGCAGGGCGACATCGACATGGCGCGTACGCTCACGCCGGACCAGATCGCCGGACTTGAGGGCAATGAGAACATCGCCATCGACTTCTATCCGAAGGCCGGACTGATCTATATGGCGGCCAATGTATCGAACGAATATCTGAGCAATCCCAAGGTCTGGGAAGCACTGCATTATCTCGTCGACTACAAGGGTATGGAGGAGAGCTTTCTCACCGGCCAGTTCATCACCCATCAGACCTTCTGGCCGACGGGAATGTGGTCGTCTGTCGCGAGCAACCCCTTCAGCCTTGATATCGACAGGGCCAGGGGACTCCTCGAGGAAGCCGGGCTCGGAGATGGTTTCAGCATCGAGATCGACAGCCTGAACACCTCGCCCTACATGGAAATCGCGCAGAGCCTGCAGCAGACACTGGGCGAGGCCGGTATCACGGCCGAAATCGTGCCGCAGGACGGCTCCGCGCTCTGGCCGAAATACCGGGCACGCCGGCATGGCCTGATCCTTGCCCGCTGGTCGCCGGATTATGTCGACCCGCATTCCAATGCCGACAGTTTCGCGCACAATCCCGACAATTCCGAGGAAGCCCAGCTCACCGGTGTTCTGGCCTGGCGCAACGCCTGGGCGGACGAGGAGATTACCGCACTTGCCGCCGCTGCCCGTTCCGAAACGGATCTCGACGCCCGCAAGACGATGTATGAAGAACTCCAGCTCAAACATCAGGCCAACTCGCCCTTCGTCATCATGTTCCAGCAGAACGAGCAGGTCGCGCGGCGCACGAATGTCGAGGGCTTCGTCTCGGGCTCGAATTTCGATCTCGTCTTTTACCGCAACGTGACCAAGCAATAGGAACGCTGCGGCTTGGCCGCTTGGCTGAAAGGTGTGAGCGGTGCCCTGGCATCGCTCGCCCTCACCTTTCTGGGGCTGACGCTGATCACCTTCCTGATCGGCCGGGTCATGCCCGTCGATCCCGTGCTCGCGATCGTCGGCGATCGGGCACCGAAAGTCGTCTATGATGCCATGTATCGCGAGCTCGGGCTCGACAAGCCCCTGATCGTTCAATACCTGCTCTACCTGGGCAATATCCTCAGTGGCGATTTCGGCGTTTCGATCCAGACCGCCAAGCCCGTACTTGACGATCTCTTCCGCTTCTTTCCGGCGACGCTCGAACTGGCAACGCTTGCGACGCTCGTCGGGGTCGTTCTCGGTGTGCCCATGGGCGTTTGGGCCGCCGTCAATCAGGGTCGCTGGATCGACCATGTGGTGCGCGTGGTCGGGCTGATCGGTTATTCCATGCCGATCTTCTGGCTGGGCATGGTAGCGCTGCTGATCTTCTACGCCACGCTGCAATGGGTGCCCGGACCTGGCCGGCTCGACGTCTTCTATGAAGGGCTCGTGCCCCGCGTCTCGGGGCTCCTTCTCGTCGATGCGTGGCTCGCCGGCGACGATACGGTCTGGTACAACGCGCTCGACCATCTGCTGCTGCCGGTCGCCATTCTCGGCAGCTTCGCCCTTGCCTACATCGCCCGCATGACCCGCTCCTTCATGCTCGACCAGCTCCGCCAGGAATATGTGCTGACCGCAAGGGTCAAGGGACTGCCCGAGTGGAAAGTCGTGTGGCGTCATGCCTTCGGCAATGTACTGGTGCAGCTCATTACCATCATCGGCCTCACCTATGCCTCGCTGCTCGAGGGCTCGGTGCTGACCGAAACCGTCTTCGCCTGGCCCGGGATCGGCCAGTACATCACCGCCGGCCTGTTCAAATCCGACATGAATGCCGTCATCGGCGGCACCATCGTGGTCGGCATGTGTTTTGTCGGTATCAACATGCTCTCCGATGTTCTCTACAAATTCGTTGATCCGAGGGCCCGATGAGCGTTGCCGCATGGATCAGGGCCGACATCCCCGCCTCAGCATTTCAGGCCCGCTGCCAGCGCGGCTACTTCGCCTGGCTCTCGTTCCGCGCCAATCCCATCGCCATGATCGGCTTTTCCATCATCGCAGCCCTGATCCTGATGGCCGTGGCAGCACCTGTGATCACCAGCGGGAACGGTGTCGACCAGAATCTCGCGCAACGCCTCAAGCCGCCGGGTGGTGAACACTGGTTTGGCACGGACCAGCTCGGTCGCGACATCTATGACCGCATCGTCTGGGGCTCGCGGATCACCCTCTACATCGTCGGTCTCGTCGGT
>JAGREZ010000081.1:0-1619 GCA_020446285.1 Geminicoccaceae bacterium | reverse complement strand
CGTCGACAAGGTGCTGATGCGCATCACCGACATCTTCCTCGCCTTCCCGCGACTGATCCTTGCACTGGCCTTCGTCTCCGCACTCGGTCCGGGGATCGAGAATGCGGTACTGGCGATAGCGCTGACCACCTGGTCACCCTATGCCCGCATTGCCCGAGCCGAGGCGCTCACCCTGCGTAACAGCGAGTTCATCCTCGCCGCCCGTACACAGGGAGCAAGCACGGTGCGCATTCTTGCCCGCCATATCGTGCCCTTGTGCCTGTCCTCGGTGATCGTCCGCCTGACGCTGGACATGGCCGGCATCATCCTCACCGCCGCCGGGCTCGGCTTTCTCGGCCTGGGCGCGCAGCCGCCATCGCCCGAATGGGGGGCGATGATCTCCACCGGCCGCCAGTTCATCCTCGATCAATGGTGGGTGCCAACCATTCCCGGCATCGCCATCTTCATCGTCTCACTGGGCTTCAATCTTCTGGGCGACGGCCTTCGCGACGTGCTCGACCCGCGTTCGGGAGAAGCACGATGAGCCGGCCGCTGCTCAACGTGGAAAATCTGAGCGTCACCTACCGGACGACAAAAGGCCCAATCGAGGCCGTGCGCGGCGTCAGCTTCGAACTCGGCCGCGAGAAACTCGGCATTGTCGGCGAAAGCGGCTCGGGCAAATCGCAGACAGGCCGCGCCATTCTCAGGCTCACCGCCGCCAATGGCTCGGTCGCTGCCGACCGCTTCGACTTCGACGGCATCGATCTCCTCGCGGCGAGCGAGCGCGAGATGCGCCGAATTCGCGGCAACCGCATCTCGATGATCCTGCAGGATCCGAAATACAGCCTCAATCCCGTGATGAAGGCAGGCGACCAGATCGCCGAGGCCTATCGCGTGCATCACCGTACCGGTCGCCGGGCAGCACGCGAACGGGCCATCGAGATGCTCTCCTCCGTTCTGATCCGCGAGCCCGAGAGGGTCTATCACAGCTATCCACACGAGCTTTCGGGCGGCATGGGTCAGCGGGTCATGATCGCCATGATGATGATCCCCGAGCCCGACATCATCATCGCCGACGAACCGACCAGCGCGCTCGATGTGGTTGTACAGCGCCAGGTGATGACGACCCTTGGCCGGCTCCAGAAAGAGACCGGCGCTTCGGTGATTCTCGTCGGCCACGATATGGGGCTCATTGCGCAATTCGCCGACACAGTGGGGGTGATGTATGCGGGCAAGCTGGTCGATGTGGCGCCGATCAAGCAGATGGTTGAAGAGCCGTTGCATCCTTATTCCCAGCTCTTGCTCCAAAGCGTGCCTGGCTTGGAAGAAAAACAGGAACGCTTGGTCGGCATTCCCGGAATGCCGCCAACTCTGATCAATTTGCCGCCGGGCTGTCTCTTTCAGCCCCGTTGTCCCCAGGCGATCCCAACCTGTAGTCAGGTGACACCCGTGTTGCAGTCCCCAGCCGGAAACACCGGGGCAGGCGAACGACAGGTGGCCTGTCATCTCTATGATTAGCCGTGGGGCGAATGCTTATTGCACGAGCCGATGAAAACTGACAGCGTGCGACAGCTCTATCGCACCGACGAAGATGAGCGTGGAGTGCATTTTGTGACAGCAATTTTGGAATTACGCAATGT
>JAGREZ010000551.1 GCA_020446285.1 Geminicoccaceae bacterium | reverse complement strand
GCATCAGCGCCGCCCCTCCCCTGCGCGTTCGACATGCACGCCCCGGCCATTGCCGCGGACGATCTCGTTGAACAGCTCGATCTGCCCCCGGCTCGTCGGCTCCCAGCCGAACCCCTCGGCATGGGCGCGCGTCGCCGCTCGCGGGCGGCGAACAGTCTCGAGTCGGTGCCAGGCCTCGACGATGGCGCCGGCGGCGCGCTCGCGCATGAGGACGCCGGCCTCGGGGCAGGTCACTACCTCGGGCGTTCCCCAGATGTCGGTGGCGATCACCGGCGTGCCGCAGGCCATGGATTCGAGCAGGACATTGGCCCAGCCCTCGCGGCTCGATGGCAGGAGCAGGGCGTCGGCGGCGGTGTAGAGCCCCGGCAGTTCGGCATGCGGCACCGCACCAAGGAAACGGACACGCGGCGCTACGCCGCCCTTGCGCGCGCGTTCCCCGAGTGCGTGCCGCTCGGGCCCGTCGCCCGCGAGCAGCAGCGTATGCTCCGGCAGGTCCGAAAGCGCGTCGATCGCCAGATGCGCGCCCTTGCGCTCGATGAGCTGGCCCACGAGCAGCAGTACCGGCCCGCTGACGCCGAGTTCTCGCCTTGCCGCATCGCGATCCGTCGGGCGGAAGAGGTCGAGATCGACACCGTTGCGCAGGGCCCGCACCTTCGCCGGATCCGCGCCGAGCTCGACGAAGCGCCTGGCCAGCGCCTCGCAGACACCGACGAGCCCGCTCGCCTCGCGGATGGCGAAACGGATCCAGCGGCGGGCGAGCGGGTGTTGCGGAATGAGGTTGAGATCGGTCCCGCGCGCGGTGATCGCCAGCGGCAGACCGAAGCGGCGGGCGAGAAGCGCCGCGGCAACACCGTCGGGATAGACATAGTGGGCATCTATCAGGTCTGGCCTGCGGTCCAGCGCGATCATGCGGCGAAGGTGCGGCACCATCGCGCGATAGAGCAGCCATGGCTGCAGCGCCATGCCGATCTTCGGCAGCATCGGGTAGCGCGGATGATCGATCGCGATGCCGAACCGGTTTTCCCTGAGCGGCACCTTCGCAAGCTCGCCATAGCGGCCGAAACGCTCGCTGGTGAAGGGGAACCAGGGAACGGGCGCCAGCACGCCCGCGCGTATCCCGCCATGCCCGACGAGGTGACGCAGCCGGTTCTCGACGAAGACGCCGTGATTGGGCTGCATCGCATTGGGGTAGAGCTGCGTGAAGGTCAGGGAATTGAGAATGCGTTCAGACGGCACGCTTTTCACCCCTCGTCAGGCGGAGCCACGGCATGTGGTCGCCGAGATACTCCAGCAGGGACCGCTCGGCACCGTCGGGACGCCCGCCGAGATGCCAGAGGGCGAGGAGCGTGCCCGAGAACGAGATTGCGCCGAGGGGAACCGACCAGGCCACGATCCCGATGTCCCCGGCCCATGGAGACGGCACGCCGCCGACGATGACGGCCATCACGATGGTTGCCGCCATGGTCCGCCACAGGGCGGCGAACAGTACCGCAGCGCGAATGTTCAGGAGCCGCGAGACGATGACCAGGTTGAGGACGAGATTGATGACGGCACCGCCGGTGAGGACATAGGCGGCACCGATCACGCCCCATGTCTTCACGCCGATGACGAGCCCCGGCAGCATCATCGCGATGAAGAGCGCGGTCAGCGCCGGCTCGATGCGCACCCGCCCGAGCGCCATGTAGACGGCATTGGCGTTGGCGGTGCTCGTTCGCAGGAGCCCGTAGACGATCAGGGCCTGGATCAGCGGTGCCGCCGCGAGCCACTGACCGCCGAG
>JAGREZ010000080.1:12310-15808 GCA_020446285.1 Geminicoccaceae bacterium | reverse complement strand
GCGCCAGCACGTAGAGGAGGCCCGGGACGAGCGCGGCGAGCGCGATCTCGCCATAGGGTACGCCCAGAATCTCGGCCATCAGGAAGGCTGCGGCACCCATGACCGGCGGCAGGATCTGCCCGGCCGACGAGGCGGCTGCCTCAATGGCGCCGGCCAGCCGTGCCGAATAGCCCGCGCGCTTCATCAGCGGGATGGTGAAGGTGCCGGTGGTGACGACATTGGCGATCGACGAGCCGGAGATGAGGCCGGTCATCGCCGAGGAGACGACCGCCGCCTTGGCCGGTCCGCCACGCATGTGGCCCATCAGTGAAAAGGCAACCTGGATGAAGTAGTTGCCGGCACCGCCCTTGTCGAGGAGCGAACCGAACAGGACGAACAGGAAGACGAAGCTGGTGGAGACGCCGAGGGCGATGCCGAACACGCCTTCGGTGGTAATCCACTGATGGTTCACAACCTCGCCGAGCGTGTTGCCCTTGTGGGCGATGATCCCCGGCATGTAGGGACCGAAGAAGGTGTAGACGAGAAATATGATGGCGATGATCATCAGCGGCGGGCCGAGCGAGCGCCGCGTCGCCTCGAGCAGCAGCAGCATGCCCACCACCGCCACCACATAATCGATGGTGATGGGCGCACCGACGCGATCGGCGATGCTGGCATAGAAAATGTAGAGATAGGCTGCGGAGAATGCCCCGAGAATCGCGAAGATCCAGTCGGTAAGGGGGATGTGATCGCGCGGGCTGTTGGTGAAGGCCGGATAGGCGGTGAAGGCGAGGAACAGCGCCAGAGCGAGATGGATCGAGCGCGCCTCGGTATCGTTGAACACGCCGAAACCAAGCATGAACGGAACGGGTGAAGCGATCCAGAGCTGGAAGAGCGACCAGAAGAGCGCCACGCCGAGTATGATCTTGCCCGCCGCACCGCCGGGATTGCGCGCGCCGGTATCCGACTGGGCGACCATCTCGTCGAGACTGGTCGCGCTGGCGCCGCTATCGGTCTGGCTGCTCATCGTTTTTCTGTCCTGACTGGAAGCGTTGAGTGTCAAGCGTTCAGGGGAACATCCTGGATCGGGGAGAGTATGAGGGTGGCGACGTGCCACGGGGGAGGACGGGCACGTCGCCGGTCGGAGTGTGCGGTGAAGCGGAAAACCCTACTTCAGCCAGCCACGCTCCTTGTAGTAGCGCGCGGCACCGTCATGCAGCGGAGCCGACAGGCCGGCGGAGATCATCTCCTCTTCCTTCAGATTGGCGAAGGCGGGATGCAGGCCCTTGAAGCGGTCGAAATTGTCGAACACCGCCTTGACCACCTCGTAGACCACTTCTTCGTCGACCGCAGCGGACGAAACGAAGGTGGCGCGCACACCGAACGTGTTGGTGTCTTCGTCGGAACCCTTGTACATGCCGCCTGGGATGGTGGCCTTGGAGTAATACGGGTTCTCGCTGACGAGCGTGTCGATCTCCGCACCCTCCACCGGCACGAGATGGGCTTCGGTGGTAGTGGTCGCTTCCTGGATCGAGCCGTTGGGATGGCCGACGGTGAAGATGATCGCATCCACCTTGTTGTCGCCGAGTGCCGCCGACTGCTCCGCGGATTTCAGCTCGGAGGCGAGCAGGAAGTCGCCGAGGCTCCAGCCCTTTGCCTCCATGATGACTTCCATGGTGCCGCGCTGTCCGGAACCGGGATTGCCGATATTGACGCGCTTGCCCTTCAGCTCATCGAAGCTGGCGATGCCGGCATCGTCGCGGGCGACCACGGTGAACGGCTCGGGATGCACGGAGAATACCGCGCGCAGATCCTCGAACGGGCCGGTTTCCTCGAATTTCGAGGTACCGTTATAGCCGTGATACTGCCAGTCGGACTGGGCGACGCCCATGTCCATCGAGCCTTCCTTGATGGCATTGATGTTGGCGATCGAACCGCCGGTCGAAGGCGCGGTACACTTGATGTTGTGCTCCGCGGCGCCGCGATTGACCAGTTTGCAGATCGACTGGCCGACGACGTAATAGACGCCCGTCTGGCCTCCCGTGCCGATGGTGATGAAACGCTCCTCGGCGGCCACGCTGCCGGAGGCGATGCCCAGCGACAGGAGGGACGCGCCGATGGCGAATGCCAGCTTCTTCATGAGATCCTCCACTGTGATTTCTCTCGAAACACGGACAAGGGGTTCTCCGCCGTGCCTCGTGCATGCTGAAACCTTACCAAAGCGATTTGGTCCCGACCATCGCAAATTTGACGACACCATTGTGGCCAATTCTTTTCAATAATTTCAGCTGGTTGCAATCAATCGGGATCACCCTGATTGAAGCCGGTCGACGCAACACGCCTGCCAATCGTTCCCGATCGGGCCATGACCGGTTACGCTTGGGGCGGCGTGCTTTCGGGGCGCCCGGCGAGATCCGGATCGAGGGTCATGGCTGCCTGATACTGGCTGAGAAATACTTCTCCCGTCAGATGCAGGAGGAAATCGGTCTTCTGCAGGCGGTCCATGACCGGGCCCTTGATCTCGGAAAGATGCAGCTTCACTCCTGCCGCATCGAGGCGCTCGTTGACCGCCTCGAGCGACTCCAGTGCGGAAGCGTCAATCTCGTTCACGGCCGAACACATGATGACCACATGGCACAGTTCGTCCCGTGCGGCGACTTCGCCGTAGATACGGTCCTCGAGAAAGCGGGCATTGGCGAAATAGAGGCTCTCGTCGACGCGGATGCTGAATACATGCGGACTGGTGCGCACCCTGTGACGCAGGATGTTGCGGAAATGCTCGGTGCCGTCGACCAGTCCGATCACCGCCATGTGCGGGCGGCTCGTGCGCAGCAGGAGCAGGAGGATGGAGACCGCCACACCGGCCGACACACCGACTTCCACGCCGAAGCCGAGCGTGGCGAGAATGGTGATCGATACGGCGGTGAAATCGGCCTTGCTGTAGGTCCAGGTCTTCTTGAGAATCGAGAGATCCACCAGCGACAGCACCGCGACGATGATCGTCGCCGAAAGCGTCGCCTTGGGCAGGAAGAAGAGCAGCGGCGTCAGCAGGAGCGTGGCGACACCGATGCCGATGGCGGTGAACGCGCCTGCCGCCGGCGTTTCGGCGCCGGCATCGAAATTGACCACCGAACGGGCGAAGCCGCCCGTAACCGGATAGCCGGTCGAACAGGCCGAGGCGATGTTCGCGGCACCGAGGCCGATCAGTTCCTGGTCGGGTTCGATGCGCTGGCGCTTCTTCGCCGCAAGGGTCTGTGCCACAGAAACCGATTCGACGAAACCGATGATGCTGATCAGCAGGGCCGGACCGGCGAGGTCGATCCAGAGCCCGGCATCGAAGGCCGGCAAGGCGAGCGGCGGCAGTCCGGAAGGCACGTCACCGACGATGGCGACACCGTATTCGTCGAGGGAAAGGAGCCGGGTCGCGGCTATGGAAAGCGCCACCGCCGCGACCGGCCCGGCCTTGGCCAGGATATCGGCGATGCGCGGGCCGAAGCCCATTGCGAGCAGGCGGGGTTT
>JAGREZ010000080.1:0-12035 GCA_020446285.1 Geminicoccaceae bacterium | reverse complement strand
GAAGGCGAGTGCCACGGCTGCCGCTGCATAGCCCATGGTTCCCGTCTGCGCGACCTCGCCGACCGCGGCGGCGGTCATCAGCGAGACGACCGCGACCGGTCCCACGGCGAGCGCCCGGCTGGTGCCGAACATGGCGTAGGCGACGAGCGGAAGGATGCTCGCATAGAGACCGGCTTGCGGTGGCAGGCCGGCGAGCAGGGCATAGGCGAGGCTCTGCGGTATCAGCATGATCGTGACGATCACGGCGGCGACGAGATCGCTCGTCAGCGCATGGCGGTCACAGCGCCGGCCCCAGTCGAGTATCGGCAGATGGTCTCTCAATGTCGTCCTGCCCGGAATCTGTCACCCAGGATCTTTCGGAAGTCACCGGCCGCCGGCTTCTCCGTCCGGCCGGTTGCAGATCAGCGACCTGAATTCCTGTTCGGCCAGGGGCGGAGCATCCTCGGCCGAAATCTGTGCCGCCACACTGAGCTGATCGTCGATCTCGTGAATCTGCATGTTTCTCGTTCCACCCGTTCGCCGTTTGTTATCGGGACCACGGCACCTGCATCATCGCCACGAGGCGGCCGATGCTGCCGGCATGTCCTGCCATTGTTCAGAGGCTGTTGACGGGCACCTTGAGAAATGTGCGGCCGTCGTCGCCGGCGGGCGGCATGCGCCCGGCGCGCATGTTCACCTGGATACTGGGAATGATGAGCTTCGGCATGCCGAGCGTTGCATCGCGCTCGGTTCGCATGCGGACGAACTCGTCCTCGGTGACACCGTCGCGGACATGGATGTTGTGCGCGCGCTCTTCGCCGACGGACGTCTCCCAGCTGATGTCACGGCCGTTCGGGCCGTAATCGTGACACATGAAGAGGCGCGTTTCCGCCGGCAGGGTGAGAACGCGTCTGATGGAGCGATAGAGTTCCCGCGCGTCGCCGCCGGGGAAGTCGGCGCGGGCGGTACCGCCGTCGGGCATGAAGAGCGTGTCGCCGACAAACGCCGCGTCGCCCATGACATGGGTCATGCAGGCGGGCGTGTGGCCGGGCGTGTGCCAGGCGGTCGCCTGCAGGGAGCCGATGGTGTAGGTGTCGCCATCCTCGAACAGCCGGTCGAACTGGCTGCCATCGCGCTGGAACTCGGTTCCCTCGTTGAAGACCTTGCCGAAAACGTCCTGCACGACGCGGATGTTCGCGCCGATGCCGATCTGCCCGCCGAGCCTCTTCTGGATGTAGGGCGCGGCCGACAGATGGTCGGCATGGACGTGGGTCTCGATCAGCCATTCGAGTTTCAGGCCGCGTGCCTCGATGTCGGCGATGATCACGTCGGCATGGGTGTAGGCGATGCGGCCCGCCGGATAGTCGATGTCCATGACCGAATCGACCACGGCACAGGCGGAACTCGCCGGGTCCCTGACGATATAGCTGATCGTGTTGGTCTCGCCGTCGAAGAACGCCTTCACTTCCGGCTTGATGCAGGTATCGGTGGTGATGCCTTTCATGATCGCGCGGTCTCCCTCATGGACTGTGTTGCGACACTGGCCGGCGCTACCGGATCAGGAGATGCTGCATGTCGAGATGCCGAGGATCCTGTAGGCGGGGCAGAACCGGAAGAAGCCCGTGGCCACGAGCACGAGGCCGACGACCGGCAACAGGGTCGCAAGCCAGCCGGCCATGCCGGACACGAACGGCAGGATGATCAAAATGGCGCCGGCGATCAATCGCAGAAGACGATCCAGGGGGCCGACATTGGCTTTGCTGAACACGATGCGCTTCCCTTCACGGCAGGGACGGCCGGTCGGATCATTCCGCCGGCTGGTCCGTGCATGATTTCACATCGAATTCCACATTATAAATTCATATTTGTGAATGCGACAAATCGTTCAACCTTCTCCGCATTCATGCCCGTTTGTGGAATCCGGCATCACGCTTCCAGGGGTGCTTCCTTCGGGCGCTCGTCCGTTGCGCCATCGTCACGGGGCACCAGAGCGACTGCGCGACTTTCGCCGATGACCCGCTCGAGTACGTCAATCACGTCCGGATCATAGCGCCCGCCGGCATTGCGAAGGTGGTGGATCACGTCGCGGGGTTCGAGATGCTCGCGATAGGAACGCGGGCTCGTCCGTGCGCAATAGACATCGGCCACGGCGAGGATGCGACCGACGGTCCCGATCTCATCGCCCGAGAGCCGTTGCGGGTAGCCCGAGCCGTCGAGCCGCTCGTGCATCTGCGAGACGGCGTCGGCGACGGGAAGACCGAACTGGATGCTGTCGAGCACGCGCCTCGCATGATCGATGTGGGTGCGCATGATCCGCGCTTCCTCTTCGGTATGCCGGTCCGGCTTGGCGACGATCTCGCGCGGAACGAACATCTTGCCGATCTGCGAGAGGCCGGCGGCGAGCGAGAGCGTCTGGGCGTCGGCCGGATCCAGGTCGAGTTCGCGGGCGAGGGTTGCGGTCAACGCCGAAAGCCGCTGGGTATGGCCCTCGAGCCAGGGATCGACCAGCTCCACGGCACGCACGAACGCATCCACCGTCTGCCGCGAAAGCCGCTCGCGATCGGCCCGCGCCTGAACCAGATCGGTGATGTCGCGGGCGACCATGAGCACCTTCCGGCTCTCGCCCTTCTCGCCGACGGGTACCTGCACGACATGCATGTGCCGATCGCTCCCGCCCGCGTGAATGACGATGTCATCGCGGGAACTGACGCCCGCGGCCATCGCCTCGCGTTCACCTTGGGCGAGCCTCTCGCAGGTCTCGGCGTCGAACAGCTCGCCATCGCTCATGCCTTCGAGGCTCTCCACCGGATGGTCGAACGTTCGGGCGAAGCTGCGGCTCACCAGCTCGTAGCGGCCGCCGTCACCCTTGAGCGCGATGAGATCGAGGGTGCGATCGGTCACCGTCCGCAGGAGATCGTTCTGCGCGCGGATCCGTTCGGCGAGCTCTCGATACTGTTCCGCCATCGCGGCATGGTGGCGGCTCTGCAGACGCCAGAAGAAACTTGCGAAGATGAGGGCGAGGATGAGGCCGGCCGCCGATGCGAACGCATACGCGTTCTTCTCGAATTCGCGGATCGGTGCGCTGGCAACGGCCTCGTTCATGCGTTGCTCGATGAGCCAGCCAGCCCTGCCTGCCGGCAGTGTCAGCCGGTAGAGTCCATCATTTGAGGTCATCTTGGCGCTGCTGTCGCTGCCGGTCATTCCGGCAGCCGCAGGGCGTTCCTCGAGTCCGGTTCCACCCAGGGTGATCCGGCGCCAGCCGGTATCGTCCGGAACGGCCAGCAGGGTCGAACCGCCCCGGTCGATCAGGGGGTGCCCCTCCAGCAGCTTTTCGAGCATTCCGGTGACATCGAAGGTCATGAGCAGGACGCCCACGGATGCCGGGCCACCTGTGTAGGATTGTGCCGGGCCGATCGGCTGCAGTACATCCATGTAGTAGTGTTCGCCAGAGAGCCGTGGCGAACCGATGTCGAGATCGTTGCCGGAATTCACGAGATCCACCGCGCGGGCGGTCTGGTCGGTGCGCATCACGGGCGCATCGTGATCGCCGAGCAGCATGCTGCCGTCGCGTGCCACCAGATAGGCACCGCGCAGGTCGTGTTCGCGGGCCAGATCGTCGAGCACCTGGCGCATGTAGGGCCGCTGGGCATCCAGTGCGGCGCGAAGGTCGGCGTCCGACCCGGCGATTTCCAGCTCGGTGACGAACAGGCGAACGAGGTCGGAGCGCAGGAGGCGGTTGCCGAGACTGGCGAGCCCCGAAATCCAGGTTTCCACCAGTTCCACCTTGCCGCCCGCCTCGGCTGCAAGTCTCTGCTCCAGCTGTTCCTCGATGGCGGTGCCGCGTTCCCTGACGACCATGCCCACGCTGAATGCGGCAGCGGCCAGTCCGAGCGCCACGCAGAGTGCCGCACCGACGAGAAACCGGCCGACACTCGGTGGTGCCGGGGCGTTGGCGGGGGTGAGCTGGTCGACGGCCTCGTTCATCTGCGGATCGGTCCTTCTGGCGGCATCGGGAACGCTTGCTGCATGGCTGCTGCCGCTATCTGCCTTCGATCGATCGCGGCTCGCGCGTCGAAACGAGTGCGGCGGCGGCGGACGCATGGGTCCAGCGGGCGACTTCGTTGACGGAATACTGGGGCTCGTAGTGCGAGATCCTGTCCTGCGGCATGGCCGCATCGGTCAGGCTGTCGAGGATGATGACATCGCCGTCGAGCCAGACGGCGAGTACGGCGTGACCATGGTCGCGCAACCGGTCGCGGACGATCGCCATGCGCAGTTTCTCGGGTGGCCAGCCGAGACGGCGAAGCGAGACATATTTGGCGATCGCGAAATCCTCGGCATTCCCCGGGTGACCCATGAATTCCAGCGGTGTGGCCCAGTGATCCGGCGAACTGCCGGAGGCGGCAACGGTCTTGCGCGGCCACTGGTTGATGAAGCGGTTCAGGCGGCGAAGCTGGTCCTCGCGCGGCAGGCCGGAGAGGGAGGCGAGGTGGGCTTCCCAGACCATCGCAGCGCGACTGGTGCATTGCGACGGTTCCTCCGCGCATGCCGCATAGCGCGGCAATTCGCTCTCGATGCCGCCGAGCGTCCGACGCCATTGCGGGAGGGCCGCATGCGATTCGGCGCGGAACTCGATGCTGCCGAACAGCGTCGCCGGCGGTGCTGCGACGGCCGGACCGACCGACAGAAGAACCCAGGCGAATGCCATCAACGCCGGCATCACCATCTTCGTGCTCCCGCCATCTTCGTCTCGCATCGCGGCTGTCGGCATTTCGTCAACACGCTGTCAGGGTCTCCGATCCTTCGAGGATGCACCGGAATTCGTGAACAAATGATTGAGAACCGTCCCTTATCGCGAGAAAAGTCCCTTCCGGCCGGCCATGTCGTCATGCGCCCGCGCCACGCATGCGCAGGACGTAGCCGATGATCTCGGCGACAGCCTGGAAGTGTGCGGGCGGGATGGCCCGGCCGAGTTCGACACCGCCATGCAGTGCCCGTGCCAGGGGCGGGCTCTCGACGATGGGCACATCGTTCTCGCGGGCGATCTCGCGGATGCGCAGGGCGACCAGCTCGACACCCTTGGCGACGACGACCGGCGCCGCATCGCGCCCCTGCTCGTAGCGCAGTGCTACCGAGTAGTGCGTCGGATTGGTTATGACCACGGTACTCGTCGGCACTTCCGCCATCATCCGCTGCCGCGCGCGCTCCATGCGCAATCCCCGCAGGCGCTGCCTGATCATCGGATCGCCTTCGGACTGCTTGTGTTCGTCCTGGATGTCGCGTTTGGACATGCGCATCTGTTTCATGAACTCGAAGCGCTGATAGGCGAAATCGAAGCCGGCGAGCACGGCCATGGCGGCACTCATGGCCATCAGCAGCATGAGCACGATGTCGTGCAGATAGCCCATGGCGATCGCCGGCTCGAGCCGGCCGGTCACCATCAGCCGGCCATGCTCCGGCCAGACGACGGCGAAGCCCAGTGTGGCGATCAGGCCCATCTTGGTGATGTTCTTGATGAATTCGACGATGGATTTGAGTGAGAACAGCCGCTTGAGTCCGGAAAGCGGCGAGATCTTCTCGAATTTGGGGGTGATCGACTCTGTCGACCAGACGATGCCGTTCTGCACGCCCGCCGCGACGAACGCCGCGAGGATGAAGGCCGCAAAGACGGCCAGCATGAGCAGCGCCACATCGCCGAGCAGTGTTTTCAGCCGCGAGCCCAGTGCGGGGCCGTCCATGGGCATGGTCGCGGCATGGGCGAGGTAACCCTCGAGTGCCTGGCTCATTCCCTGCATGCCATAGGGCGCATAGGTCGCCACCAGAAGGGTCGCCATGCCGATGATCATGAAATTGCTGACTTCGCGCGAATTGGCGATCTGGCCCTTCTCGCGCGCGTCCTGCAGCCGTTTGGCGGTCGGTTCCTCGGTTTTCTGGGAGTCGTCCTGATCGTCGGCCATGCTGTCCGCTCAGGCCGGATCGAGCCAGGCGAGGCTGGTCTCGAACAGTTGCAGCATGAGCGTGCCGGTCACACCGAGCGAAAGCGCGATGATCGCGAAGGCGAGCACGATCTGGACGGGCATCACCACGAACAGGACCTGAAAGGTCGGCATCAGCCGATTGAGAACGCCCATGAGGAGGTTGGAGAGAATGCCGACCAGCAGCATCGGTGCGGCGATTCTGGTGGCGATCCCGATGGCATCGGCGGAAAGCCGCGAGAAGGTGAGCGCCATGTCGCCGGTGATGAGTTCGCCCGCCGGCAGCATGGCATAGCTGCGGTCGAGGCCGAGAAGGATCATGTGGTGCCCCTCGGTGACGAAGATCAGCGCCAGCATCATCATGGTGAGGAAATTGCCGATGCCGCTGTTCTGCGTACCGCCGGCGGGATCGAAGAAGGCAGCGGCGGCGAGACCCGACTGCATGGCGATCAGTCCACCGGCGAGATGCGCGGCGACGAGTGCCAGGCGGACCGTGGCTCCGATGAACAAGCCCAGCACCACCTCGACGGATACGAGGCTGGCGAGCTGCGAGATTTCGGCCGGCGATGCCGGCAGGTCGGGTGCATGGACAAGGCCGATGAGAAGACTGGTCGCGAGTGCGAGCGTCAGCCGCAGGCGCGAGAGCATGTAGGGTTCGCCGAAGGCCGGCAGCACCATCAATGCCGAACCGACGCGGCAGAATGTCAGCAGAACGGCAAAAAGCTCGCCCTGCAGGAGATCGGGGAGAGTCATCGTTCCCTCCGGTCACCGGTCACACTCGGCACGCCGTCACAGTCCCGGCCCGAGCCCGCCGATGCGGGCATAGAGATCCTCGGTGAAACCGATGAGCGTCGCCAGCATGAAGGGCATGGCGACAACGAGTGCAAGGAACATGGCGAGGATCTTCGGCACGAAGGTGAGCGTCATCTCCTGTACCTGGGTGAGCGCCTGCAGCAGCGAGATCATGAGGCCGATAACGAGTGCGACGAGCATGGTCGGTGCGCCGGTCTTGATGATGACCCAGATGGCCTGCTGGCCGATCTCCATGACGATGTTCTCGTTCAGCATTCCGGTCGGTTCCGCCTGATTGCCTCTTACCCTGCCGCCGATTCCGGTCAGATCGGCATGCGGATGACTTCCTGGTAGGCCGAGATGACCCGGTCGCGAACGGCCGTGACCTTCTGCAGGCTGAGCTCCGCCGCGGTCAGCGCCTCGACCACCTGCTGTGTGGAGGCATTACCGGTGAGTGCGGCGATCGATGCCTGTTCCGCACCCTTGAGCTTGCCGATGCTGCCGGTGATTTCGGAGCGCAGCAGCGTCTCGAAGCTCGACGGTTGTACCTGTTCCTGCGCGACCGGCTGTCCGGCCGCCTCCAGTCTCTTCATCGCCGCGCGATAGGCGCCCACGGCCTGCATCGATACGGGCGTGGTCATCGGCGGGTATCCGGTGTCGCGGTCACGGGATCAGCCATGGCGATCATCCCCTCAGAAGTTCGATCGTCTTGAGCAGCATCGAACGCGCCTGTTTCATCGCGCCGAGATTGGCCTCGTAGCTGCGCTGCGCCTCGCGCATGTCCATGAGCTCGGTGAGCGGGTTGACGTTCGGTAGGGACACATAGCCGTCGGCGTCGGCGGCCCGGTTCTGCGGATCGAACTCCTTGGGCAGCTCCGAGCGGTCGACATCGTAGCGGTCCACCTCGACCAGATGCACGCCGAGTTCGCGGTCGAGGCGATTGGCGAATTCGATGGTCTTGCGGCGATAGGCCTCGCCGCCGGGCTCGTTTGCGGTGGACTGGGCATTGGCCAGATTTTCCGCCGACACACGGAGCCGCGCCGACTGCACCTGCATGCCGGAGGAGGCGATGCGCATGGAGGTTTCGAGATTCATCCGTTCTCTCCCGTTGCGGGCGGTTCTCCGCTGATAGCCGTCTCAGCCGTCACGTTCCGGGTCCGATCGCGGTTTTCATCAGTTTGACCATCTTGGCGTAGATGTTGGTCGTGAGTTCGTGGTCGAGCTGCACCTGCTGCATCTTTTCGGCCTGTTCCTCGAGGATCACCGAATTGCCCGCAGGGGCGGTCTCGAAGCCATCCACACGGCGTCCGTTGCCATCGAGCCGGGCCGTGCCGACAGCGGGAATGTGCTGCTTGTCGGTACGCGTGAGCTCGATGCCGGTCGTCCGTCGCTGCGCGCGGTCGATCAGCCGGTCGAAACTCTCCTCCGCCAGATCGCGTGGCTGGAAGCCGGGCGTGTCGGCATTGGCGACATTTTGCGCCAGCACGACATGCCGGGCCTGGAGCCAGGCGGTCTTGCCGGAAATCAGCGACTGAAGCAGTGTAGCTTGCACGTTCGGACCTGCTTTCGTTCGGGCACGCGCAACCGGCGGCAGGATTGCCACGCCGCGGTGGAAGGGCGCGAACAGCCCGGGCTTCATGTTGCGAAAATAGGGGCTTACGGTTAACACTTGCTTAACAGCGTGTTGACGAAACGCCGCTGCCCTTCGGGGGGCGGTGACATTGAGCGGCTGGCTTGCCCGATCCGGCAGGCAGGCGTGGGGGACGACCATGCTCTATCTCACCCGGCGCGCCGGTGAAGCTGTCATCATCAACAATTCCATCGAGGTTCGCGTGATCGAACTCAAGGGGAAGATGGTCAAGCTGGGTTTCAATTTCCCCGCGAACGCCACGGTCCTGCGCGAGGAGATCCACCGCCAGGTCCGCGAGCAGAACGAGGAAGCGGCGGCCGGTATCGGGATGGTCGAGGAACGCTCGAAGCAGGCGAAGCCCGTGCAACCCTCCGGGCCGAACGACGAGGAATGAACGGCCCCGATGCGAAAACGGTCGCGCCCGTGGCCATCGTCATGGGCAGCGTGTCCGACTGGCCGACGATGCAGCATGCGGCCTCGATCCTCGACGAGCTGGGTGTCGCGCATGACGATCGTGTCGTTTCCGCGCACCGCACGCCGGAACGTCTCTTCGAATTCGCGAAGGGGGCACGGGGGGAGGGTTTCCGGGTCATCATCGCCGGTGCGGGCGGAGCAGCGCATCTTCCCGGCATGATCGCGGCCATGACCTCTCTTCCCGTCCTCGGCGTGCCGGTGCAGAGCCGGGCACTCAGCGGCTGGGACAGTCTTCTTTCCATCGTGCAGATGCCGGCGGGCGTGCCCGTCGGTACGCTCGCCATCGGCAATGCCGGTGCGACCAATGCCGGACTGCTGGCGGCAGCGATTCTCGCCAGTGGCGATGCCGGCCTTGCGCGGCGGCTCGATGACTGGCGCGCGGCGAGGTGCGATGCCGTTCCGCTGGATCCGACAGGCGGATCCTCCGCATGAGTCGCGCCTGCGTGATCGAGCCCGGTTCGACGATCGGCATACTTGGCGGCGGACAGCTCGGGCGGATGACCGCCATGGCCGCCGCCCGTCTCGGCTATCGCTGCGCAATCCTGGCGCCGGACGAGGATTGCATCGCCGCCGCCGTATCGGATTCGTGGATCCGCGCGGATTACGGCGACCGCGCGGCGCTGGCGCGCTTTGCCGACGCCGTCGATGTCGTCACCATCGAATTCGAGAATGTCCCCGCCGATGCGCTCGACTTCCTCGCCGGGCGTGTACCGACCCGCCCGGCTTCCGCCATCCTCGAGGTCACCCAGGACAGGCTGGCCGAAAAGCGTTTCATCGAGCGTGTCGGCGTGCCGGTGGCGCCGTTCCGGCCGGTGGAAACCGCAGGCGATCTCGACCGCGCGCGTGAAGAGCTCGGCGACAATGGCATCCTCAAGACGCGGCGTCTTGGCTATGATGGCAAGGGTCAGGTGCGCATCGGGGGAATGGCGAGTGATGCGGCGGTTGCGGCCATCGGCGGCAGTCCGGCCATTCTTGAGGCGTTCATGCCGTTCGCGCACGAGCTTTCGGTCATCACCGCACGCAACCCGCAAGGCGATGTCGCCTCTTTTCCTCCGGTCCTGAACATTCACCGCGACCAGATTCTCCGACAGACCATAGCACCCGGAGGATTTGCACCGGAGATCGCCGACCGGGCGGTGGAACTCGCCGAAAGCATCGCGCGGGGGCTGGAACTCGAAGGGCTGATCGCGGTTGAGATGTTCCTGATGGACAATGGCGATCTTGCCGTCAACGAACTCGCACCCCGGCCGCACAATTCCGGCCACTGGACCATCGACGCCTGCCAGACCAGCCAGTTCGAACAGCTCGTGCGCGCGATCTGCGGCCTGAAACCGGGCGGTACGGCGCCGCTGCACCGGGCGGTCATGGACAACCTGATCGGCGAAGACCTGCTGCAATGGCCGCAACTTCTCGACGAGTCCGACGCATTCCTGCACATCTATGGCAAGGCGTCGATCCGCGCTGGCCGCAAGATGGGCCATGTCACGAGACTGTCGCCGCTCGGGACCTGATATTCGTCAGGCCGCGATATCCGTCAGGCAATGATATCCGGATGTCGTCGGCGTTCGAGGATCGCGATCCGGTCCTTGAGCGCCAGCTTCTGTTTCTTGAGCCGCTGGAGTTCGACCAGATCGGGAACGCCGTCGGCGGTGAGCTGGTTGATGCGATTGTCCAGTGCGCGATGGGCGGCACGCAAGCTCGACAGGCGGGTGTCGATTTCCTTGATCTTGCCTTCTTCGCTCATCCGGTTTTTCGTTCCATCCTGAACCCGGGCGGGGCTACATCCACCGGGTTGCCACGCTACATCGCAACGTTCACCATCTAGCACACCGCCGGCAAGATGACATCCATGTCGGCACGGACTGACAACCCGCCCGACCGGAAGAAGGGACGCCATGCGACAGAACGAGCCTTCCTACAAGCGAATAGGCATCATGACCAGCGGCGGCGACTGTGCCGGTCTCAATGCGGTGATCCGTGGCGCGGTGCTGCGCGCGCATGGCCTTGGCTGGTCGGTGATCGGGATCGACGAGGCGACGCACGGCCTGCTCAAGCGTCCGGTCGCGGCCACCGAGCTCACGCCGGATTCCGTCAAGGGCATCCTGCATCAGGGTGGAACCATCCTGCGCACGACCAATCGCGGCAATCCGTTCGCCTACCCCGCCGCCGATGGCAGTCTCAGCGACCGCTCCGGGGAAATCATCGAGGGCTATCGCCAGCTCGGTCTCGACGCACTCATCGGTGTCGGCGGCGATGGCAGCCTTGCCATATTGCGCCGCCTTGCCGCTCAGGGCGGGATCAATCTGGTCGGCATCCCCAAGACCATCGACAATGATCTCGGCCATACCGAACGCGCCGTCGGTTTCTCCACCGCTGTCGTCGTCGCCACCGAGGCCATCGACCGGCTGCATGTCACTGCCGCCAGTCACAACCGGGTGATGGTGCTCGAGGTGATGGGGCGCGATGCCGGACACATCGCGCTGACGGCGGGCGTCGCCGGCGGGGCCGATGTCATCCTCATTCCCGAAATTCCCTATCGCCTCGATGTCATCTGCGAGAAGATTCTCGCCCGCCGCGACGCCGGACGCAATTTCAGCCTGGTGGTCATCGCCGAGTCGGTAAAATCGGCGGATGGCGAGGCGCAGCAATATGTGGATGCGCATGGCCAGTCCCGTTATGGCGGCATCGGCCGGGTCATCGCCGAGGAGATCGCCGAACGCACGGGTGCCGAAACGCGTGTCACGGTTCTGGGCCATGTTCAGCGCGGCGGCTCGCCGGTGCCACTCGACCGCATTCTCGGCCTGGCCTTCGGTGTCGCAGCCGTCGACCTCATAGCCGAAGGCCGCTTCGACCGCATGGTCGCATGGCAGAACCGGCAGGTGGTCGATGTCCCCATAGCCGATGCCTGCGCCCAGTATCAGGCCGTGGACCCGGACGACACGCTGGTTCGTACCGCCCGCGGTCTCGGGATCTGCCTCGGCGACTGAGGAGGGGCATCGAATGGACCACGCCGGAATGCTGGTCGCCGACATCGGCGGCACCAATGCCCGTTTCGCGCTCTTTGACGAGGAGCGCGGACTGTTCGACATCCGCAACCTCTCCACCGCCGGTCATGCGGGCCCCGCCGAGGCGATCCGCGCCTATCTCGGCACGCGCAATGTTTCCACCATGGTGCTGGCGGTGGC
>JAGREZ010000550.1:1428-2606 GCA_020446285.1 Geminicoccaceae bacterium | reverse complement strand
GGAACCGGCCCGGTCATGCCCGTCCGTCGGGGCGTGACACCCCGGCGGACGGATGACCGGGCGACAGACAGACTGGAAGGCTAGAGGACGCCCTGTTCCTCGTAGAACTTCCGCGCACCCTCATGCAGCGGCACGCCGGTCTCGGCGGCCATGCTCTCGGCCGTGGCTCCGCCGACCGCCTTGGCGATCGCGGCGAGTTCGGGGACGTTGGCATGAAGCTGGGCCAGCATGTCATGGACGAAGCCGGCGTCGAGATCGCAGCGGGCGATGACATGGGTGGCGTAGCCGATGGTCGGCACATCCTCCTCCTGCCCCGGATAGGAGCCGGCCTTGACCATGATCCGCTGATAGCCCGGATTGAGCTTCTGCATGGCGGCGAGGCCGTCATCGCCAACGGGCACCACCCTGATGTCGCGGGCGGCGGCGAGATCCATCACCGAACCGGCGGGAACGGTGGTGCCGAGCGTGAAGATGTCGGCATTGCCGTCCTTCATCATGCTGACACTGTCGGTGTAGGAGCCGAAATTGACATTCGCCATGGTATCGTAGCTGAAGCCGTAGGCTTCGAGCAGGTGCCGGGTGATCGCTTCGCCGGTATTGCCCTTGGGCTGGGCGGCGAGGCGCTTGCCGTTGAAATCGGCGGGAGTCTCGAGGCCGGAATCGGCGAGCACGATGACCTGGAAATACTGCGGATAGAGGGTCGCCACATTGCAGACATTGTCGGCCGGCTCATCGAACGGCGGATTGCCGTTGACACCGTCGACGGTGGACACCGAGTTGGCGAACCCGACATCGGCCTTGCCGGCCTGCACGCCCTTGACATTGGCGATGCCGGCACCGGGCAGGACCTGCACCGACGAGCCTTCGACATTGCTCTCGACGATATTCTTGATGGCACCGCCAAGAGGATACCAGGAACCACCCTGCGGGCCGGTCATGAGCCTGATGCTCTCGGCCTCGGCTGTACCGGCGGCCAGCAGGATCGCCGAACCGGCGAGAAGATACTGGATTCTCACGGAATTCCTCCCTGAAATGTCAACTTGCCGTGCCTCGAGGGCACAGTCCTCATGAAACGTATAGCAGCGTGTTGGCATTCCCGCCAACTCAGCAATACCGTTCGGGTCCGTGATACTGGGCCTCGGAATAGCGGTCGCCATGGGCGAAGCCGCAAGGCAGGA
>JAGREZ010000550.1:0-1333 GCA_020446285.1 Geminicoccaceae bacterium | reverse complement strand
TCGCCACGATGCAGGATCCAGGCAAGTGCGAGGCTCGCCGGCGACAGGCCGCGCGCCTTCGCATCGGTCCGGAATGCCTCGATGATCGCGACATTGTGCGAGAAATCGGGTTCGAGGAAACGCGGATTGTGCTTGCGGAAATCCGTTGCCGCGAAGGTGGCGGGGTCGGGAACCTCGCGGGCGAACATGCCGCGCCCCACCGGCGAGAACGGCACGAACGCGACACCGAGCTCGCGGCAGGTCCGGATCAGCCCGAGTTCCGGCAACCGGGTCCACAGCGAATATTCATTCTGCACGGCCATCACCGGATGGACGGCATGGGCCCGGCGCAGCGACGAGGGAGCGATCTCGGAAAAGCCGATGCCGCCGATCTTGCCCTCCTCCCTGAAGCGCAGGAGGGTTTCCATGACGTCCTCGATCGGCCGTTCCTTCTCGCGCCTGTGCACATAATAGAGGGCGACATGCTCCACGCCGAGACGGCGCAGCGAGGCTTCGAGTGCCGAGCGCAGATGTCCGGGGCTGTTGTCGATCGACCGGCGGCCGTCGGCGGTGCGCACGATTCCGCCCTTGGTGGCGATCGTGAAGCGGTCGGGATGGTCCTTGATGAAGCGACCGATCACCTCTTCGGAGACACCGTTGCCGTAGACATTGGAGGTATCGAGGAAATCGACCCCGAGCTCGAGCGCACGGGCCAGCGTGGCATGGCTTTCGGTTTCGTCCGTCGGGCCATAGGAGCCGGCGAAACTCCAGCAGCCGAGCCCCACGGCACCGACTTCGGGCCCGCCCGCACCGAGTTGTCTCCGTTTCATCACGCATCCCCTCCCCGTTCCATGGCCGTCGACCGCCGGAATGCCCGCCACCGCCGCCGCAGTCAACGCCCGGCGAGACAACACCCGATGCTAGGCCGCCTCGTCGCGCAGGGACTCGACCACGGCGATGTGCTGGACCACATGCCGGCCGACGAGCCGTCCGTGGGAGAACGGCAGATTATGACCGGCATCGTCGATGCGGACATAGAGAGCCGTTGGAACGCTCGTGGCGATCAGTTCGCCGATCCGCCGGCAGGGTGCCGGGCTGCGCCGGCCCGAAAGCACGAGTATGGGCGTGTCGAGTGCGGCAAGGTCGTTCAACCGCGTTCCATCCTGCATGGCCGCCCAGAACAGGCGCACGATCTCCGGCATCGCATCCGCGAGAACCGACCTGCGTCGATCCGACAACAGGCTCCAGGAACCGCGTCCGCCCAGATGGTCGCAATGGAGTGCTGCCGCGCGATGCCTGTCGCCGCTGGCGACACTGACGGAAAATTCACCGAAAAGCCCGGAGCACTCGCCGA
>JAGREZ010000549.1:397-3482 GCA_020446285.1 Geminicoccaceae bacterium | reverse complement strand
GCCTTCGACGCCCATGCGAAACTGTTCGAGCCCTGGCAGGCCGAACAACTCGGCAATCTTCTCGCCGGGTATGATCCGCTGTTCTACGAAGAACCCATGCGCATGGAGAATATCGAGGCATGGGGCAGGCTCAAGGCGAAGCTGCGCTGTCCGCTCGCGACCGGCGAAAGCTACTATTCGAGATTCGAGTTCCTGCGTCTGATGCAGGTCGCGGGCGCCGATATCATCCAGCCGGATGTCTGTGTCGTGGGTGGCCTGCTCGAAATGCGCAAGATTGCCGCCATCGCCGAGGCGCATTATGTGACCGTTGCCCCGCACAATCCCATGGGCCCGCTCGCAACCGCGGTCAACGTCCATTTCAGCGCCGCGCAGCCCAATTTCAGGATCCTCGAATATCGTCTCCCGACGGGTGCTGCCTATGACAGTGACGGCATGGAGGATGCGGATGAAACCGCAGCCTATGTCGTCGATCCCTATCTGCCTGCGGGCGGATATCTCGAACTGCGTCCGGACCGGCCGGGCTGGGGCGTGGAGATGGACGAGGCATGGCTCGCCACCGATCGCTATGTGCATTGGGAACGACGATTACCGCGAAAACCCGACGGTTCCACCGCCTATCCCTGAACGAACGGTCCGGACGGGCCAGTTCCGGTCGATCTGGCAATTCAGCTCAGCTTGCCAGTCTCCGGCCGCTCGAAGCATCGAACCCGTGTATCCTTGACGGTTGGATGCGTATGGCGCAGGGCCGGTCGAGTTCGGCCGCAACTCCGGTATCGACCTGGGCCACGAATCGCGATCCGCCGAGTTCGCCGATCAGGAGCTTGCCCGGACCCAGCGGTTCGATTTCGCGCACCATCATCGAGAAGGTTCCATCCCGCTCGTCGCCTGCACCTTCCATATCCTCGGGACGCAGGCCGAGAACCACGGGACCCGCAGGGAGCGGCCGGTTCGTCTCGACCGTGACGCCGTCCGCCAGGCGAGCCACGCTGCCCTCGCCCGTGGCATCGACGAAATTCATGGATGGCGTTCCGATGAAGGATGCGACGAAACGATTGACCGGGCGCTGATAGAGGTCGAGTGGTGGTGCTAGTTGCTCGATTCGCCCCTCATTCATCACGCAGACCCGATCGGCCAGCGTCATCGCCTCGATCTGGTCATGGGTCACATAGATCATCGTATTGCCGAGCCGGCGGTGCAGCTGCTTGAGTTCGGTGCGCATCTCCACGCGCAGCTTGGCGTCGAGATTGGACAATGGCTCGTCGAACAGGAACACGTCCGGTTCGCGAACGATGGCACGGCCTATGGCGACACGCTGCTGCTGGCCGCCCGAGAGTTCTCTTGGACGCCGGTCGAGATAGGGCTGGAGCCCGAGGATGCGCACGGCTTCGTCGAGCAGTTCCCCGATGCGTTCCGGTGCGGTTCTTCTCACACGAAGCCCGTAAGTGATATTGTCGCGCACGTTCATGTGCGGATAGAGCGCGTAATTCTGGAAAACCATGGCACAATTGCGCAGGCCCGGGCGAAGACCGGTCACGTCGCGACCGGCGATGCGGATGCTGCCGCCGCTCGTTCGTTCGAGACCCGCGACCATGCGCAGGGATGTCGTCTTGCCACAACCCGAGGGTCCGACCAGCACCATGAACTCGCCGTCATCGACCTCCAGGTCGAGGGAGGGAATGACGGTCGTTTCCGCATATCTCTTGACGATCTTGCTGAGTGATACGCTTGCCATGCGGATCCCTGCTCGAAAACGGCCTCCCGGAACGCGGGGCGTCTCGCCAGCCGGTCCCGATCCGAGAATGCGCACAGGCCGGCCGGTTTGTCATCCCGTCAGTAGCCTCGCGTGTGCATCACCCTTCCGCCGGCAACCATCATCGACACCGGGCCGAATATGAACGACCCGGCAGACAGGCATCTGCCCGTGGCGCACACTCCTTCCAGCATCATGCACCGGCCCAGCGACAGGCCAGCGCCATGGAACATCGCCTTATTTCCGCGTTGCGGGGGCCTCACTCCGCGTTGCGGGCAACCACGCGGCGGGCGTCCTCGGCATCGTCCATGAGCGCGACGACTTCGGAGACGCGGCGGCGGAAGTTCTGCAGGTCGGAACCCTCGAGGCGGGTGACCACCTGTTTCTTGACCTTCATCGGATTGATCTGCTGACCGTTCTCGAGCACTTCATAGTGAAGATGCGGGCCCGTGGAGCGACCGGTCGAGCCGACATAGCCGATCACATCGCCCTGACCGACCCGAACGCCCCGCTTGAGGCCCTTGGCGAAGCCCTTCATGTGAGCATAGGCGGTGCTGTACTCACCATTGTGCCGGATTCGAATGTAGTTTCCATAGGATCCCTTGCGCCCGATCTCGGCGATCACGCCGTCACCGGCGGCATAGATGGGCGTGCCGGCGGATGCGGCGAAGTCGACACCCTTGTGCATCCGTGTGTATCCGAGGATCGGGTGCCGGCGTTTGCCGAAGCCGGAGGATAGCCGGGCGCCGTCGACGGGTGTGCGCATGAGCCATTTGCGCAGGGACTTGCCGGTGGAGTCGTAGTAGCCGACCATGCCGTCGGCACTGCGGAATCGATAGGCCTCGAGCGCCCGGCCGCGCATGGACAGGCTGGCATAGATCAGGTGATCCACCCGGCTCTGCGCGCCGTCGGGCGTGGCCACCTCTTCATAGGCAATGCTGAAGGCGTCGCCCGTGTGGACGTCATGCTGGAAATCGACATCCCAGCTGAACAGGCGGATTAGTTCCATCAGCGCATCATCGCCCACGCCGGCCTGCCGTGCGGCCAGATAGAGCGAGTTGTCGATCACGGAACTCGCCGTCACCGTGTGACGAACGAGCTCGCGTTCGGTCTGACGTACGTCGAATCCCCCCTCGGGTGCCCGCGCCAGTCGCAGGTCGTTGGAAAAGTCGAGATTGATCGACAGCATCGAGAGCTTGGTGCCATCGGGGTTTTCCGCGGCGCGTTCGAGCTCGATGTCCAGATGCTGGCCGACCCGGAGTTTCCTTGGATCATAGACTTCCTCGAGGCTGGTCAACGCCTCGTGCGCCTCGGCGCGCGGAATGCCGGCGCGCA
>JAGREZ010000549.1:0-376 GCA_020446285.1 Geminicoccaceae bacterium | reverse complement strand
CAGGATGTCCATGAGCGTGTCACCACGGCGGACGACGATCTTCTCCTTGACCATGTCGCCGGCGACGGCCGGTTCCTCGCGCCCGGCAAGGCCGCGTTCCCGGCCGTTGCGGAGTTCCTCCAGCCGTTCATCGACCCAGTTGCGGAGCTCCTCCGCGCCCGGATCGCTGAGTGCTGCAAGCCCGCCCGGCTGATCGAGTGACGCCAGTTCGGTATCGCGGGCAACGACCGTCGGCATTCCGGAAACGGGAAGCGGCGAGGCCGGATGCGCAGCACCCGCCTGCCGGTCCGGCATCCTTTCGTACGGTAGCGGTGCGGAGGCGATGACCGTTCCGGCCGCGGCAGAAGCCCCGGCCGAGAGGATGCGCGAAGGATCC
>JAGREZ010000548.1 GCA_020446285.1 Geminicoccaceae bacterium | reverse complement strand
GATCGCCCGCCACCAGCGCGAAGAGGTAGGACGGTTTGGGGAAGGGGTCTTCCCAGATTGCGAAATGCCTTCCTTCGTCGAGGTCGCCGCTTTCGATCAGGTTGCCGTTCGATAGAAGGACTGGATAGTTGGCCTTCTCGCCCTCGATGCGGACCCGGTAGCGGGCAAGCACGTCCGGCCGGTCCTGAAAGAAGGTGATCCGCCGAAATCCCTCGGCTTCGCACTGGGTGCAGAACATGCCACCCGAAATATACAGGCCCATGAGTGTTGTATTCGCTTCGGGACTGATTTCGGTTTCGATCTCGAGCGTGAAAAAGGCGGCATTCTCGCCCGGCTCGATAACGAGGTTCCTGCCCTCCATGCGATAAGCCGTTTCGGCGAGTGGCTGTCCGTCCATCGCGATGCGAACGAGCTTCGGTCCGTCACCGAGAAGACGAAGCGGTGCGCCGGGCAATGCATCCTCCGCGCGGCGCAGTGTCAGCCGTGAAATCACACGGGTCGCATGGGGATCCAGGTGAAAATCGAGCTCGACGGTCTCGGTGCGGTAGGGCGGAGGCGCATAATCCTCGAGGCGAACGGTGCGGGGCCTGTTTTCCTCAGTCATGTGACGTATCCTCGATTCCATGCGAATGCTACCGGCGATCTGGCGATCATATACCCCACCTACCCAATTCGGCGGTATTTTCGATACAAGATCACCCGAAAATTGTCAGTAATTCAGTCCAGCCATCGATGCGCATATTGCTTCTCATCTTCCGATGGCAGCTGCGAGGCCGATGCACTTACGCAATCATGAACCGCGATAGGTCGAGTAACCGTAAGGGGAAACGAGGAGTGGTATGTGGTAGTGGCTGTCCGGATCGGAGAGGCCGAAGCGGATCGGTACGGCATCCAGAAAGGGCGGATCGGTCAGGTCGACATTCCGGATCTTGAGATAGTGACCGACATGGAAGACCAGCTCGTAGGTGCCGCGCACCATGTCGTCACCATCGAGCAACGGGCTGTCGATCCGGCCATCATCATTGGTCGCCACACTCTTTATCAGCGAGCGATCTGCGCCTTCGATCCGGACGAGATCGACATGCAGGCCGCCGGCCGGCCTGCCAAGGGACGTGTCGAGGACATGCGTCGTCAGTTTGCCACTGGCCAAGAGTCTGCCTCCCGATCTGTCTTCCGCACCCCTTTCCTACAGCGTTTCCCGTTCATACGGAACAGCCCGGACGATCAGCAAAGGCGGCGAGGCAAGGAGACCAAAGCGCCTGCCTGCAAGGCCCCGGCCGGCCTTCAGCCGTTCGACGACGCATCGGCACCCGTGAGGGAAACGCCGTCGCCATTCGGCAGCGGGCGGAAGAAACATGTGGTGACACTGCCGATATAATCATCGACCATCGGCCTCTGTTCGTGCCCATGTGCCCGCACGATCTGCCAGAGACGCCTTGTTTCGCTGCGCGCTCCGAAGCGCGCGGAATAGGCCTCGAGCCAGGCCATGTAGTGGCGTCCGTGACCACGCCATTCGAGAAAGCCCAGATCCTGGGCGTGTGGCGCATACGCCTCGAGTTCGGCGGGGTCGTCGAGGGCGCGGGCGAGAAAGCCGATCAGATCGTGGATCGTCTGCCCCCGTTCATTGCGCCAGGAATAGAGGTCGATCCCCTGCACATCAGCCATTTCCGCGATCGCGACGAGAGAACCGATGGCGTGCCGCTGATAATGAAGCGCCATATGACCGCGCCCGGTCTCGAGCGGCAGGCTGCCGTCCGGCCTCGCCTGATCGAGCGCCACGCGATAGCGATGGAGGCCCTTGTCGAACAGCGCGGCGTTTCCCGTGAGAGCGCCCCAGGCCATGGTCACGCTGTCGGCCAGGTAGCGGTGATTGTTGCGGCTGCTGCTGAGCGAGGGCTTGAAGAAACGCTCCGCACCCCGGCGCATGTCGACGACCCGGGCAAGCCATGTCTCGATTCTCCGGATCCTGACGGGATCCGCGTCCGCCTGATCGCGCACCAGTGAGAAGGCAACGATCATGGGCATGAGGGACCGGTCGATATTGTAATATTCGCGTGCACGCATGCGTTTCTGGCGCTTCAGCATGCCTTCATTGCGGGCCCATCGGTCGAGATTCCGGATGATGCTGTCGCGCGCCCGATGATCGTCGAAGGCCAGTATGGCGGCGGATGCCTCCATCAGGGCAAGCACCATTTCCTGACCCGGCTGGCGGTCATGGCGGACCGTCTTCACCGCCGGTTCCGACGGCCAGTCGGTGCGCGGTGCGCCGCAATATCGGGTGCGAACATCCCGATCGCGGGCGCGCAGGGCGATCTGCCTCGGCTCGACCGAGACGAGAACCTGCCCAGCCCTGAGCATCGCCTGTGGCACGATGGCATCGCCACGAACAGGGCACGCCAGAACAAGAAGGGCTCCTGCCACAACCGGCATCACACCACGCATCGCCTGTCTCCGTCGCCTTTCGCCAATTCCGTTTCTGTGCACGGAGTTTATCAATTATCAGTTGATTTTCCAGAACCAAACATGCAACTCGTCATGCCCCCCGAATAATCATCCAGCCGCAGCGGGTCCGTCTCGCCGAATCGGGAGATCGCGGCGCGCAGCCGGCGAACATTGTCATGGTCGGGGAAGCGGGCCGCGTAGGCTTCGAGCCAGGCCATGTAATGGCGCCCGTGACCACGCAGAGCGAGAAATTCCAGGCTCTGCGGCTCGGAGGTGTAGGATTCGAGATTGTCCGGATCATCGATTGCGCGCGCGAGAAAGCCGATCAGGTCATGCAGGCCGAGGCCTCGGGCATTGATCGCAGCATAAAGATCATGTCCCTGCACGGCCGCCATTTCGGCGATTGCGACGAGCGATGCTGCCGCATGGCGCTGATAGAAGAGGGCCAGTCTTCCGCGATCGGTTTCGAGCGGCAGGCTGCCATCGTCACGAAGCTGTTCGAGTGCCAGATGATACCGACGGATCCCCTCGCGAAACATGCTGTCCTCGCCGACGAGCGCGCCCATGGCCATGGTCACGCTGTCGCGCAGGTAGCGATGATTGTTGCGGCTGCTGACGCGCCCGGGATCGACGGCGCGGTCCGGACCGCGAAAGCGAACGAGCCTTTCGAGCCATTCGTCGA
>JAGREZ010000547.1 GCA_020446285.1 Geminicoccaceae bacterium | reverse complement strand
ATCCTCCCTTGGGGACACGCCCCGGACGTTCACTCGCCGCACATCGCACGAGATCGGAACAGTCGATCGCGCCTGCCGCCGCAAGACAACGGTACCGGCTTGCTCCCGACCTGCAAGAGCCCTGTTGCACAATCGATGTTGCATCGGCTAGTACGGCACTGTGAAGATGTCAAGGGAGCGCTTGCGAACAATCATGAAAACTTCACAAAAACAGACCATCTACGACATCGCACGAGAAACCGGAACATCGCCCTCAACAGTCAGTGCCGCGCTCAACGGCCGATGGAAGGAACGCCGGATCAGCAAGGAGACCGCCGGGCGGATCATCGAGCTCGCGCGGCGCATGGACTACTCGGTCAACCGTCAGGCGCGCGGTCTGCGCACTGCACGCTCGGGCCTCGTCGGTCTGATCCTGCCTGAACACGACAACCGCTTCTTCTCCGATCTGAGCCAGAGCTTCACGCTCGAGGCGCGCCGCCGTTCGCAATGCCCCGTCATCATAGCCACCCAGCGCGACCCGGCGGCCGAAGAGAGTACGGTTCAGGACCTGATGGCCTATTCCATCGATGCACTGTTCATCGCCGGCGCCGCCGATCCCCTGCGGATCAGCCGGATCTGCCGCTCGGCCAACCTGCCGCATGTCTTCATCGACCAGCCCTGCCCCGACGCTCCCTCCGTCATCACCGACAATGAGGCCGGCGCGCGCGCGCTCACCGAAGCCATCCTCGATTCCATGCCCACCGGCGCCACACCCGCGCGCGACCGCATCATTCTGATCGGCGGCGATGCCCGTCTGCACGCCTCGGCGAGGCGCATCGAGGGATTCCGCAAGGCGGTCGTGGCCCACACGGGCCGTTGCGATCCCGAACAGATTATCGCCTGCGGCTACGAACCGGATCGCGCACTGGACGAGATGCACAGCCTCTACCGGCGCATGGGCGGCCTTCCGGCCGGTCTGTTCGCCAATTCGATCAATGTTTTCGAGGCACTCCTGCGCTTTTTCGCCCACCTGCCCGAGGCCGAACTGCTATCGACCTCGATCGGGTGTTTCGATTTCGAACCCTATGGTGAACTTCTCCGATTTCCGGTGCACATGATCCGCCAACGTCACAGAAAGCTCGTCAGCCGCGCCTGGGAGCTCATGGAAGAGGGTACGGAAGGGCCCGTGCTCGTGACCGTCAACCCGGAACTCCGCCGTGCCAGGGACGGTGCCGCCCGCGCAGGGGGTTCCGCATGAATGCAATGAGGACAATGCCAATGCCGATCAACGACACCAGCAGGCTGCGCGAGCGCGCCGCCGCCATACTCGCCGAAAACGACCGCGGCCATTACACCGTTCCCACCAGGGGACTCTATCCGTTTCAGTGGAACTGGGATTCCTGCCTGACCGCGCTGGGTTTGTCCCAGCTCGACGAGGCCCGTGGCTGGCTCGAGATCGAAACGCTGATGGCGCATCAATGGCCTGACGGAATGGTCCCCCACATCGTGTTTCATGTCAATGACGAGGGCTATTTTCCGGGTCCGCATGTCTGGCGCACGGGTCGACCGACGCCGACATCGGGTATCACCCAGCCGGCCGTCGCCGGCTTTGCCGTCCGGCGTCTGTTCGAGCGGGCACGGGACAGGAGACTGGCCGATACGAGCGCGCGCAGGCTCCTGACGAAGATCGACCGCTGGCACCAGTGGTTCTTCAACAACCGCGATCCGGACGGCGAGGGACTGGTCGCCATCCTTCATCCATGGGAGTCCGGTCGCGACAATTCGATCGACTGGGACGAGGCGTTCGAGCGGGTACCGACCGATGGAATCGATGCCTATGTGCGCCGCGACCTTCAGCATGCCGACGCCTCCCACCGGCCGACCAATGCCCAGTATGATCGCTATCTCTGGCTGTTGCAGTGCTTCCGCGATCTCGACTGGGACAATTCCCGATTGCATGCGGCATCACCGTTCAGGATCGTCGACCCCGGTTTCAACGCGATCCTGATCCGCTCCTGTCAGGATCTCGCATGGCTGGCCGATCGGCTGGGAGAAGGGGATATCGCCCGACGCAACCGGAACCTCGCCGAACGCGCGCTCGCAGCGTTCGAGACGCTCTGGAGCGAGACGCACGGCCAGTATGTCTGCCGCGACCGGGTCACCGGCTCGCTGATCGACAGTGCTTCCTGCGGCGGCATCATGAGCGTCTTTGCCGCCATTCCGCGCATCCGCGCAACTGCACTCGCCCGCCGCGTCGAAACACTCGCGCGGAACAGCCGCCATGTCGTCGCCAGCCATGATCCGGCCGATTCGAGGTTCGACTCACACCGCTACTGGCGGGGGCCGATATGGCTGATCGTGAACTACATGATTGCCGATGGTCTGGCGAACGCCGGAGAGGCCGACACAGCCGGAAGAATCCGCCGGGACAGTCTCGACCTGATCGCATCCGGCGGTTTTGCCGAATATTACGATCCGCATTCCGGTGAACCGCTCGGCGGCGGCAGCTTCACCTGGACCGCCGCCATGGTGCTCGAGTTTCTCCGGAACAATGATTGAGACATCGATCCGGACCCCGTCGACACGCTGCGGATGCGTGTCGACGTCAATCGGTCCATGGACGGAAATGCTTGGCGAGCGTCAGGCCCTGTCTTGCATAGTTGGAGCCGATATCCCGGCCATAGAGGCGAAGAGGTGCCTCGATCAGGTCGTGATAGACGATACGGCCGAGGATCTGCCCGTCATCGATGAGAAACGGGACCTCGTGCGAACGCACCTCGAGAACCGCGCGCGTGCCCCGGCTGCCGTCCGCGTGATAACCGAAGCCCGGATCGAAGAACCCGGCATAGTGGACGCGAAACTCGCCCACCGAGGTATCGTAGGCGATCATTTCGCCGGCCGTATCCGGCGGGACCCAGACGGGCTGCTTCGAGGCGAGGATATAGAAATCGTCATTGCGGAGTATGAGCCCCCTGCCCTTCGGACGCCGCACCGGATGCCAGAAATCGCGCGCGTGGTAACCGGCGACATTGTCGAGGTCGATGGGTGTCTCGACATCGCGCCGCGCCCGAAAGCCGATGATGTCCGAACCGCTGCCGCCCGCCACGTCGACACGGATGGCGACGCCGGCATTCTTGATATCGGGCTCGTCCTCTCCGGGAATGAGATGATAGCGGTCGTGCAGCTCGCGAAGCGCGCTGTCGGATGGTCTGGGACTTCCGAGCTGGATGCGCAGTTGCAGCAGCCGCGCGCCCTCGCGCGCGAGAATGTTGAACGATCGCGGCGAGATTTCCGCATAGAGCGGACCGCGATAGTTTGCCGGGACGGAATCGAATTCCGTACCGTAATCCGTGATCAGCCTTGTGAAGACATCGAGCCGGCCGGTGGAACTCTTGGGATTGGCGATCCCTGAATAGCGCTTGCGCAGTTCGAGACGTTCGAGCAGCGGAACGATATAGACCTCGCCCTTGCGCAGGACCGCACCCTTGCGCAGGTCAAGCCGTTCCAGCGAAAGCTCGCGCATTCGTTCGTCGACGGTCGCACCATTGCCCGGAAGGAATGACGCCTCGACGCGACAGGCCTCCGCACCGAGACGAAGATCGATGCTCGATGGCTGCAACTGCCCGTCGGCCAGCGGTGGCGACTTGATCTGCCAGCCGAACAGTTCGTCGAGCCGCTGGGCCGGCAACACGCCCGTCGTCCTCGCGAGTCCCTCACCCGGCCCCCGAAAGGCCCGGCGCTGTTCGGGCAGGGAAGCGAAGAGCTCGGGCTCCATGTCATCCGGTTGCGGCATCGACAATCGGTCAATTGTTCATGGAGGACCAGAAATCCTCGTTGGTCTTGGCGAACCGCAGCTTGTCGGTGAGAAATTCGATGGCGTCGATGGTCCCCATGGGATTGAGGATCCGGCGCAGCACCCACATGCGCGACAGGGTTGCGCGATCGACCAGCAGTTCCTCCTTGCGCGTCCCGGACTTGTTGATGTCGATGGCCGGATAGACGCGCTTGTCGGCGACCCGGCGATCAAGGACGATCTCGGAATTGCCCGTACCCTTGAATTCCTCGAAGATGA
>JAGREZ010000079.1:12010-15248 GCA_020446285.1 Geminicoccaceae bacterium | reverse complement strand
AGGTCATGAACGCCGACCGCTTCGATCTCGAAGCCGCCGCCTGACCGACCGGACGGCAACGTTTCCCGCACAACGGTCCCCGCACGGCCCTCTCCCCCGGGCCGTGCGGGGATTTTTTTCGACCGGACCCCACCGGAAATGGTGTACAGGGACCATGACGACATGGATTTCATCGAGATCATGGCCATTCTCGCCGGCGCGCTGGCCGGCGGGTTCGTTTCCGGGCTGGCGGGTTTCGGAACCGGGCTGACGGCACTCGTCCTCTGGCTTCAGGTCCTGCCGCCCGTCACCGCGGCGACCCTCGTCATCCTCTGTTCCGTCATCGCGCAGATCCAGTCGCTTCCCGTCATCCGTCACGAGATCGACGTCAAGCGCCTGTGGCCGTTCGTCCTGCCCGGTCTGCTCGGCGTGCCGATCGGCGCGGCGCTGCTCGCCCATATCGATGTCGGCACGCTCAAATTCTGCGTCGGCCTGCTTCTTCTGGCCTACACTGCACAGTCACTGGCGGGCGGAACCTCAAGGCCGGTGGCATGGGGCGGACGCGCCGCGGATGCGATCATCGCCCTTGGAGGAGGCATCCTCGGCGGTCTTGCGGGACTGTCCGGTCCGCTGCCGACATTGTGGGCGAACCTGCGCGGCTGGGAGAAGGCGAGGAAACGCAGCGTCATCCAGGCATTCAACCTTGCCGTTCTCCTCCTTGCACTCGCGGTTCATCTCGCCCGGGGATACCTCACGGGCGAAACTCTCACCGCCTTCGCCATCGCCCTGCCGGGAACCGTCACCGGTGCATGGCTCGGAGCGAGAATCTATGCGCAGATGAGCGATGCCCGTTTCACCCGGATCATCCTGATCCTTCTGGCCCTTTCCGGCATCGGTCTCGTCGCCGGCAATTTCTGAGCCGGTTGCCGGAACACCGCTACTGCAAGAGGCGCGGCAGCGTCAGCGAAAAGGCGGGGACGAAGGTTATGAGCATCAGTGCCGCCAGAATGGCGAGATAGAACGGCCATATGGTCTTCACCGCCTGCTCGATCCGCACCTTGCCGATGGCGCAACCGACGAACAGGCAGGCGCCCACCGGCGGCGTGCACAGGCCGAGCCCGAGATTCATCATCACGATCATGCCGAACTGCAGGGGATCCATGCCGAGCGAGGTGACCACCGGCAGGAAGATCGGCGTGCAGATGAGGATGAGTGCCGCCATGTCCATGATCATGCCGAGAATGAGCAGCATGACATTGATCATGAGCAGGATGGCCCATGGCTCCTCCGAGATGCCGGTCAGAAAACCGATCATCCGCGTCGGCACCTGATAGAAGGTGAGCATGTAGCCAAACGCGCTGGCACAGGCGACGAGAATCATCACCATCGATGTCGTGCGAACGGCGCGCGACACGGCGGTGACGAATGCCGACCATGTCAGGCTGCGATAGACGACCAGTGTAACGACGAAAGCATAGATCGTGCCGAACGCGCCGGATTCGGTCACCGTGAAAATGCCGGAAAGAACGCCACCGACGATGATGACGGCTGTGAACAGACCCGGAAGTGCACTCACGAAATGCAGCGCCAGCGCCGTCAGGCCCGGAAACGCCTCCGCCGGATAGCCGCGTTTGACGGCGACCAGATAGGAGGCGACGGCGAGGCTCGAACACATGAGCACGCCGGGCAGAACGCCGGCGACGAACAGCTGCGAGATCGAGATTCCGCCCCCCGCGGCCACCGCGAAGAGAATCATGTTGTGGCTGGGCGGAATCATGATCCCGGCAATCGACGAGGTCACGGTGACATTCACGGCATAGTCGCCGTCATAGCCCTTTTCCTTCATCACCGGGATGAGGATCGAGCCAAGCGCCGAGACATCGGCTACCGCCGAACCGGAAATGCCGCCGAAGAGCATCGAGGAGAAGACATTGACGATCCCGAGACCGCCGCGGACCGCACCCACGGCGGAGGCCGCGAAGCGGACCAGCCGCGAGGCGATGCCGCCATGGAACATCAGTTCGCCGGCGAAGATGAAGAACGGAATGGCCAGAAGCGAGAAGACGTTGATGCCCGAAACGATGCGCTGGAAGCCGATGAGCAGCGGCAGGCCCTCATAGGCGACCGCGGAGAGTGCGGCGATGCCGAGCGCGAAGGCCACGGGCGCGCCGATCACGACGAGAAACGCGAAGAGGCCGAGCAGAATGGTGAGGCCCATGGGCTTACTCGCTTTCGTCGAGGGCGTAGTCGTCGGCGCCACTGAACAGCCGCCACAGATGCCCCGCCGAATAGAGCACGAGCAGAATGCCGCAAACGGTGATGGGCACGGTGCGCAGGCCCTCGGACTGATGGATGAGCGGGATCTCGGTCGCCCATTTGAAGAGGGTGAGCTGGAACCCGTAGATCGCCATCACGAGGCCGAACAGGGCCATGGCGATATGGCTCACGGCCTTGCAGAACCTGGTCACGGGAAGCGGTGCCGCGTCACGGAACATGTCGACGCCGAGATGGGTATTCTGGCGCACGCCGGTGGCGGCACCGAGAAAGGTGATGAGTGCCACGAGCAGCAGGGCGACCTGTTCCACCCAGGTCGGCGTGGCGTTGAGAACATACCGGCCATAGACCAGCCAGCCGAAGATCACGGTGAGCACGACGATGGCGACACCGGTGATGACCGAACTGACCCATGCTAGCCCGTTCAGGAACCGCTCATAGCTCTCGCGACGCATCTCTTCGTCCCTCCCCGAAAAAGGGGCGGCCGGAACCGCCCCTCCTCATGACCCGCCGATCGATACGATCACTCGGTATTCTGGATCATTTCGACCAGAGGACGCAGATCGGGATTGGCCTCGAGATAGGTCTCGTAGACCGGCGCCATCGCATCCTGGAACGGCTTCTTGTCGGGAATCTCGTTGAACTGCACGCCGCCTTCCATGACCTTGGCACGGCTGGCATCGGCACGCTCCTTCCAGAGCTCGCGCTGCAGCACGGCCGATTCCTCGGCGGCGGAGCGCAGGATCTCCTGATCCTCGGCGGAAAGCCCGTTATAGACGTCGGCATTGATGCAGACGCATTCGGGAATGATGAGGTGCTGCGAGAGCGAATAGTAGCCGGCGACCTCGAAATGGCCGGTGGACTCATAGGACGGCCAGTTGTTCTCGGCACCATCCACCACGCCGGTCTTGAGCGACTGATAGACCTCGGAGAACGCCATCGGCGACGGATTGCCGCCAAGTGCCTCGATCATGCCGGAATAGAG
>JAGREZ010000079.1:387-11953 GCA_020446285.1 Geminicoccaceae bacterium | reverse complement strand
TGCTTGGAATTGTAGAAGGAACGCGCACCGCTGTCGTACCAGCCGAGCACGACGAGGCCCTTTTCGGCCATGGCATCGCTGATCGCCTTGCCGGCATCACCCTCGAGGGCGCGGAACATGTGGCCGGTATCGCGGAAGATGAACGGCAGCGAGACGACGTTGGCGGCGGGCACCACCGGACCGATCGGCCCGAGGTTGAAATTGCCGATCTCGATACCGCCGAGACGGACCTGTTCGACCGCATCGGGCTGGCTGCCGAGCACACCGCCATGGAAATTCTGCACGGTCATCCGCCCGCCGGACTTCTCGTCCACCAGCTCGGCGAACTTGTCCAGCGCCACCGTATTCGGATAGCCCTCGGGGTGAATGTTCCAGGCCTTCATCTGCTGGGCGGCGGCGGGTGCGACGACCGCCATTCCGGCCACGACCCAGGCCGCGGCGGTCACCGCGAGGCGTCGTGTGAGCTTCATCATTGATCTCCCTGAAAGAACTGCGACGGCATCCTGCCACCATTCTTCGAAAGGTTTAATCACCGGTCACCAAACCGTCAATCAGCTTGCCGGCAACGACGCGCCGGGCATCCTGCCGTACCGCAGGCGTGGTGAACGGCCTACCAGAAGAGCGGTGCCGCGAGAGGCATCAACAGGAAACGCTCGAAGAAATCCGGCATGAGTTCAGGCGTTTCGATCATTTGCGCCAACACCCGGCACTGGCCGACGAGCAGGAGCAGCAGCAGATAGGCGAAGGCCATGAGGACCAGCGTCCGGCGCGCACAAGGAGAACGCCAGAGGAAGACCGCCGGAGCGACATAGGTGACAAGGCACCAGACGGCCCCGCCGAGCAGCCGGATGCCGTCGCCGATCCGCCCGACCAGCAGCGTGTGTTCGATATCCGAATCGAGTTGCGCCGCGATCACGTTCAGATACGGGCTGAAATATCCGATCACCGCCTGCCCGATCGCCAGGCACATGAGCAGATCGCCCATGGCGAGCAGACGCGGCTCGCATACCCCGCGTTCGTCCATGATGGTCGAGAGCAGGAAAACCGTCATGGCCGCCAGCGACAGGCCCACGGAAGTGACGAGTGCGGTGCCGGTGCTCAGATGGATGAGGCCCTCGAGACCGGCCAGATGGATGCCTCCCTCGAACAGCTTCGCCTGGCTCGTTCGAAGGGTGATGAAGGCGAGATTGAAACCGAGCATGGTCAGCCGCGCGCGCATGACATTGACGGCGACGAACGATCCTGGATCCGGCTTGACCATGAAACGCGGCCCGGCTGAACGGTTGAGACCCGGCTGTCGGTCCTGCCGGCGGTCGGGCCGCCGACAGGGCGCGATCAGTTTGCTGCTAAGAGATCACCATGGCGATGTAGCCGCCCAGAAGAGCAAGGACGGTGGTGAACGCGTAGGTGATCGGGTAGGGAACGGCCGCGACATTGCTCTGCGATTCGGCGCAGATCGCGTTCAGTCCCGGCGTACTGTTGCGGGCGCCCGTCGTCGCCCCGTCGGCGATCACCGAGTTCAGCCCGAATACCCTGTATCCGAGCCAGAAGCCGATGAACGGCGGCAGCAGTGCGGCGATGACGCCGATCAGGGCGATCCAGATCACGGTCGGACCCTGGAAGGACTGGATGATCTTCGGACCGACATTGGCGGCGAGCACGGCAACGAACATGTTCAGTCCGATGTCCTGAAGGAAGCTGCGCGCGCCCTCGTCCACCGGCCCTCCGAATTCCGGATTGCGGCTTCGGAAGTAGGACACGAAGATGCCTGCCAGCAGGCAGCCCGCCGAGGTTCCGAGCGCCATGGGAATGCCGGCGACCTCGATGCTGAGAATGCCGACCAGATAACCGAGCGCCATGGCACCGGCCATGTAGGACACCTCGGTCACGGTCGTGCTCAAAAGCGGCTTGCCATGAACATAGTGGCCCGCCCGTTCTATGCACCAGCGCGGACCGATGATGCGCGCGACATCACCGAATTTCAGGACCGTGTCGGGCCCCGCCGGAATCTCGTTGCCCTGACGGAAGAGGGCACGCAGCTGCAGCCCGTATCCTGTCTTGTGCGCGAGTTCGGACACCGTCTTTCCGGAGAGATCCTTGCGGCCGATGCGCAGATCCGCGACCTCGATGTCGATATCGCGGGCGCGCGGGTCGTCGACCTCCGGACCGATGGTCGATTCGCCGCCGAAGATCAGCTTGTCGACATCGCCGCGAACCGTGACGATATCTCCATGCTCGATGCGCAGGGTTTCGGCGAGCTCGAGAATCCTGTCGCCACGGATGACCCGCAGGACCGGCACCTGCGGATAGAGTTCGAACAGTTCGGCCAGCGTCTTGCCGACGATGGTCTCGTGTTCCACCCGATAGGCCCTGATGTCCGCCGGCGAGAAGCCCAGCCTGAGACTGCCCGAGGATCCCGGAACCGGATCGCCGCTGCCGCCCATCAGCTTTTCGGCTTCCTTCGCGTCGGCGCGCGGGTCGCGGCCGAACATCGCCGGCAGATAGCGGATGAGCAGGATGATGCCGATGCTCGAGAGCACATAGCTCACGGCATAGCCGGCGGCGATGTTGGCGCCGACCTGTTCGGTGGACATGCCGTCGGGGGGAACGTAGGCGCCGCTCTGCATGGCCGAGGTGGCAACGCCGATGATGGCGGTGATGGTATAGCTGCCCGACATGATTCCCGCCGCGAAACCGGGCTCCATGCCGATCAGCTTCGTGCCGCCGACACAGATGATCCAGTTGAGCGACCAGACCGTGAGACCGACGCAGACGAAGGCGAAGCCACCCTTGAGCCCGGCGAAGAACTGCGGTCCGACCTTCAGCCCGAGCGCATACATGAACATCAGGAGAAAGATGGTCGAGACGAGGCCCGGAATCGAATAGGTGATGTCGAAGGCGAGCTTGGCGGTCAGCGCGATGATGACGCCGACCAGGAGCGTTCCGGCGGTCGAACCGAGCGAGATGTTGTGGATACTGACCCGCCCCAGCGGGTAGCCGATGGCGAGTGCCAGCAGCAGGAACACGAACGGCTGCTTGTCGAGCAGCTCGAAGAAGCCGTGCAGCCCGCTTTCGACCACCGGTGCGAAGATGGAGAGGGCCGCCCCCGCAGGTCCGGCGGCACCGGCCGCGGCGGTTTCCTGGGCAAGCGCGACGGTCGCGGCCAGCCAGACGACGAGGCCGGCCGAAATCGATGTGATTGCGTTCGAACAACGCATGAAGGTCACTCCTGAAACGTCATGCCGAACTGCGGTAACGGCCCGACGGCCGTGCGTGGCCGCCGGGTCGCATGCAGGCGCGGGGGGAAGGGACGGGACGAGTAACCCGTCCCCTTCCCCGCGATCAGAATGGCAGTTCACCCATGCTCAGCATTTGGGCGCGGTTTTGGCATGGGCGTGCAGTTCCGGCGGAGCCGCATTGCCGCCCTGCTTTTCGAGATATCTGCACGCCTGGATGATGTCGCTGGAGAGATTGTTGATGACATCGCCATTGAGATGCGGGCGAACGACGACGCGAAGCGAATTGACCGTCTCGGCATTCGGCGGCATCGAGTAGGCTGACAGCACCCAGCCCTTTTCGCGCACCTTGAACGATACGTCGAACTCGTTGAAATTCTTCGCCTTGTCGCTGAGCGTCAGGGCAACGACCGGAATCCGCTGCGACTCGTTCATGATCGTGAAGTAACCGCTCTCGACCAGCTTGTCGCGCAGCCTGATCGAGTTTTCGAGGGTCATCTTCATGATCCGCGTGTAGCCTTCGCGCCCGAGCCGCAGGAAATTGTAGGCCTGCCCCAGGATCTGCATGGCGTTGCGGCTGAAATTCAGCGTTGCCGTCGGCGATTCGCCGCCGAGATAGTTGACGTAGAAGACGAGATCCTCGTTGAACACCGACCGGTCACGGAAGACGACCCAGCCGAGGCCGGGATAGACGAGGCCGAACTTGTGGCCCGAAGCGTTGATCGACTGAACCCGCGGGAGACGGAAATCCCACTTGTAGTCGGGATAGAGAAACGGATTGACGAACCCGCCGGACGCTCCGTCGATATGCAGCGGAACGGAGATGCCGGTGCGCCTCTCGTAGTCGTCGAGCCAGTCGTGGATCCCCTGAAAATCATCGTCCTCGCCGGTGAAGGTCTGTCCGGCGATGGCCACGACGCAGATCGTGTTCTCGTCGACATACTTGTCGAGATGCTCGGCGGTCAGACGGTACTTGCCCGGCTCGAGCGGCACGATCCTCGGCTCGACATCGAAATATTTGAGAAACTTCTTCCAGACGATCTGGACATTGCCGCCGGTCACCATGTTCGGCCGCGAGCCATCCTTGCCGGCCTTTTCGCGCGCCTGACGCCAGTTCCACTTGTGTGCGAGACCGGCGAGCATGCAGGCTTCCGAGCTGCCGACGGTGGCGGTGCCATAGGGCGTTGCATCCTTCGGACCGTTCCAGAGGTCATGGAGCATCTGCACCATGCGATGTTCCATGTCGAACGTCTTGGGATACATGTCATGATCGATATAGTTCACATGAGCATGACGTCCCATCATCTCGCGACATTCGGGCTCCATGTAGGTCGTGACGAAGCTCGACAGGTTGAGCATGGGATTCGAATCGGTCCACATATGCGCCTCGACGCAAGCCTCGGCCGCTCTCGCCGAGATGCCCTCCGCCGGAAACCGGTCGAGGGGAATCTGACGCTGAAACTCCTCATAGATCGTACGCTTTTGATCGTCCTGATCTGCTGACATTGGAGACGTTCCCCCTGTTATGGTTAGGATCGTCTTTCCAGCATTCCATGCGTTTTCAGTCATTGATGTGGATCAATGCCAAGATTTGAATATTCCGACGAAAATTTACAATGACTATATTCAAATCAAAATGAAACTATCAAGAGAACGAGTTCAACAAACAAGCATCCCGGTTGAGTCTTTTTTGCATTTCACGATCATGACCGGCATCATCAATCCGATGGGCCGACATTCCATCGCCGGGGGTGTGCGGAGCGAACTTCCGTCATCACCGGACTGCCGAAACTGCTCGTCTTCCTGTTCTTCCGGCGCTGCTTCAGCAAGGGTGCGAGATTCGTGTTGCATTGGCGCCGGATAGCTTGCGTGCTTGACCGCGCGCGAGGGTCTGCGCAAGATGTGCGCGATCCATGACGGCACGGGGAGAGACCGCGCACACCAGCGTGGCGCCGAAGGAGCAACCGCCCCGGAAACTCTCAGGCAAAAGGACCGGTGCCGGTCGGGATCCTCTGGAGAGCGGGCGGGCTGAAAGGTCCTGCTCCACCGAAGGGGAGAGGTGCCGTTCAAGTCGCGCAAGCGCCTGCATCTCGTCAATCTCTCAGGTTCGGGACAGAGGGGGCACATCCGGGACGGCTGGCGTCCTGGAGGTGCTGCTTGAGGTGATCCCGATGAGCGATCTTCGAACCACGCCGCTGTTCGCACTGCATCAGGAACTCGGTGCGCGCATGGTGCCGTTTGCCGGCTGGTCCATGCCCGTGCAGTATCCGGCCGGAATCATTGCCGAACACAGACAGTGCCGCGAGAAGGCAGCACTGTTCGATGTCTCGCACATGGGCCAGCTCGAAATTGCCGGCGAGGGCGCCGCCGGGCGGATGGAGACGCTCGTGCCGGCCGACATTCAGGCACTGGCTGCCGGCCGTGCGCGCTATACCATGCTCACCGCCGCGGATGGCGGTATTCTCGATGACCTGATCGTGACGCGAACGCCTGACGGTCTCTTCGTCGTCGTCAATGCCGGCTGCCGCGACGAGGATACCGCGATCATCCGCAAGGCCATGGAGCCCGATTTCGGCGTGCGGGAGCTTGGCGGACGCGCGCTGCTTGCGTTGCAGGGACCGATGGCGGCCGACATCCTCGAACGCCTCTGCCCGAGCGCGAACGGCCTCGCCTTCATGCAGAGCGCGGAGCTCGACGTGGCGGGTCATGCCTGTCGCGTTTCGAGGCTCGGCTATACCGGCGAGGACGGTTACGAGATTTCCGTCGCCGTCGAAGCCGCCGAACCACTCGCGCGCATCCTGCTGGACATGGACGAGGTCGGACCGGCGGGGCTCGGCGCCCGCGACAGTCTGCGCCTCGAAGCCGGCCTTTGCCTGTACGGTCACGATATCGACATCTCGACCACGCCGATCGAGGCCGGTCTTCGCTGGACGATCGGCAAGCGTCGTATCGCCGACAGGGATTTTCCCGGTCACGAGCGGATCATCGCCGAAATTCACAATGGCCCGGATCGCAGGCTGGTCGGCCTGCGTCCCGAGGGCCGTGCGCCGGTACGCGAGGGCACGGAAATACAGGATGGTGACGGACGCATCGTCGGTCGGGTCACCAGCGGCGCATTCAGCCCGACCCTCGGCGCACCCGTTGCCATGGCCCATGTCGAATCGGCGAACGCCGCGACCGGCACTCGCCTGCAGGCCATCCTGCGCGGCAAACCGGTCGCCGCCGAAGTCGTGAAACTGCCTTTCGTTCCCCACAACTATCATCGCCAGGAGAAAGCGTGATGGCTCTCTATTTCAGCAAGGACCATGAATGGGTGTCCGTCGAGGGCGACATCGCCACGATCGGCATCACGAACCATGCCCAGGAACAGCTCGGCGACGTCGTCTTCGTCGAGCTGCCGGAAGTCGGCCGCACGGTGACACGCGGCGAGGAAAGCGCGGTCGTCGAGAGCGTGAAGGCGGCGAGCGAGATCTATGCCGCGGTCGGTGGCGAGGTCTCGGAGGTCAACGAGGCCATCGTCGAGACGCCCGAGAAGGTGAACGAGGACGCCGAGGGTTCCGCCTGGTTCTTCAGGCTCCGGCTTGCCGACAAGGGTGAGCTCGACGATCTGATGAGCCGCGAACAGTACGACGCCTTCCTCGCAACCCTCGACTGATCCATCCCCAGCAGGAAAGACCCGTCCATGGACGCAAGCCGCCCGACCCTCGAACAGCTCGAACGCAGCGATGAATTCATCGATCGTCACATCGGCCCGAGGGGGGACGATCTGCGGGCGATGCTCGCCGAGGTGGGAGCGGCTTCGCTCGATGACCTGCTCGACCAGACCGTGCCGGCAAGGATCCGGCTCGGCCGTCCGCTCGATCTGCCACCCGCCCGTTCCGAACGCGAGACCATCTCCTACCTGCGCAAGATGATGGATCGCAACGAGGTCTTCGTGTCGATGATCGGCATGGGCTACAATGGCACCATCGTGCCCGGCGTCGTCACCCGCCGCGTGCTGGAAAATCCGGGCTGGTACACGGCCTACACGCCCTATCAGGCCGAGATCAGCCAGGGACGGCTCGAGGCCATCCTCAATTATCAGCAGATGGTCTGCGATCTGACAGGCATGGAGATCGCCAACGCCTCGCTGCTCGACGAGGGCACCGCCGCCGCCGAGGCGATGGCCATGGCGCGGCGCACCGGCAAGTCGAAGAGCGATGTCTTCCTCGCCGACGAGCGCTGCCACCCGCAGACACTCGGCGTCCTTCGCACCCGTGCACAATCGCTCGGTTTCGAGCTTCGCATCGGCAGGGTGGAGGAGATGCTCGAGGAGACGGAGTGCTTCGGCGGTCTCGTTCAATATCCCGATACCTACGGAGCCCTGCGCGATCCGGGCGACGTCATCGACGCGCTGCATGCGAAAAAGGCTCTGGCCATCATCGCCACCGATCTGCTCGCCCTCTGTCTGCTCAAGCCGCCCGGGGAAATGGGCGCGGACATCGTTCTCGGTTCCGCCCAGCGTTTCGGCGTGCCCATGGGCTATGGCGGCCCTCATGCCGCCTTCTTCGCCACCCGCGAGGCGCACAAGCGGTCGATGCCCGGCCGTATCATCGGCGTTTCCGTCGACAATGCCGGCCGGCCGGCGCTGCGCATGGCCCTGCAGACCCGCGAACAGCATATCCGCCGTGAAAAGGCGACCAGCAACATCTGCACGGCACAGGTGCTGCTCGCCGTGGTCGCCGGCATGTACGCCGTCTATCACGGACCCGACGGTCTCAGGCGGATCGCCCGGCGCATTCACCGCATGGCCAAGATCCTCGCCGCCGGCCTCGGCGAACTCGGGTTCGAGGTGGAGAGCACCTCGTTCTTCGATACCGTCGTCATCCGCGTGCCCGGTCAGGCAGGTCGTATCGCCGCGCGTGCCCGCGAGGGGCGGATCAATCTTCGCGTCATCGATCGCGACCGCATCGGTATCGCCGTCGACGAGACCACCCGGAGAAGCGAGGTCGAGGCACTGTGGAAGGTCTTCGCACGCAAGGCACCGGAAAGGCTCGACGTCGCCGAACTCGATGACAAGGTCGCGGCCAACCTCTTCCCCGAACCGCTGCGACGCACCACACCGTTTCTCGAACATCCGGTCTTTCACCTGTATCATGGCGAGACCGAGATGCTGCGCTACCTCCGGCGCCTGCAGTCGCGGGACATCGCGCTCGACCGGGCGATGATTCCGCTCGGCTCCTGCACCATGAAGCTGAACGCCACCACCGAGATGGAGCCCATCACCTGGCGCACGGTGGCCAATCTCCATCCCTTCTGCCCGCTGGAACAGGCGCAGGGCTATGGCCAGCTGTTCGAGGAACTCGAGGAATGGCTCTGCGAGATCACCGGTTTCGACGCCGTGTCGCTGCAACCCAATGCCGGCAGCCAGGGCGAATATGCGGGGCTTCTCGTCATCCGCCGATATCTGCAGAGCATCGGCCAGAGCGGCCGTGACATCTGTCTCATTCCCTCTTCCGCACATGGCACCAATCCGGCGAGTGCGGTCATGGCCGGACTGAATGTCGTCGTGGTCGGCTGTGACGATGAAGGCAATATCGATGTCGACGACCTGCGCGCGAAGGCCGGGCAATACAGCGACCGCCTCGCCGCGATCATGGTCACCTATCCCTCCACACACGGCGTCTTCGAGGAAGCCGTGGTCGACATCTGCAAGATCGTCCACGACCATGGCGGCCAGGTCTATCTGGACGGCGCCAATCTCAACGCGCAGGTCGGAGTCTGCCGCCCCGGCGACTACGGTGCCGATGTCAGCCACATCAACCTGCACAAGACCTTCTGCATCCCGCATGGCGGCGGCGGTCCGGGCATGGGGCCCATCGGCGTGAAGTCGCATCTGGCCCCTTTCCTGCCCGATCATCCCATCGTCGATGGCGTCAATCCGGCAGCGGCCGGCGACGAACCGGTGGGCAATGTCTCCGCGGCACCGTGGGGCTCGGCCTCGATCCTGCCGATCTCCTGGGCCTATATCGCGATGATGGGTCCCGAGGGCCTGCGCCGGGCGACCGCGGCCGCCATTCTCTCGGCCAACTATATCGGCAAGCGTCTCGAAGGCCATTACGAGGTGGTCTATCGCGGCCGCAACGGGCGTGTCGCGCATGAGTGCATCATCGACATCCGCGACATCAAGGAACGCACCGGCATTTCCGCGGAGGACATCGCCAAGCGCCTCGTCGATTTCGGTTTTCATGCGCCGACCATGTCGTTTCCGGTAGCCGAGACGCTGATGATCGAGCCAACCGAAAGCGAGCCGAAAGCGGAGCTCGATCGCTTCTGCGACGCGATGATCGCGATTGCCGGCGAGATCGCCGCCATCGAGAGCGGCGAGATGGACAGGAACGTCAATCCGCTGAAGAACGCGCCGCATACCCACCACCTGCTGCTCGGGGACTGGACCTTTCCCTACAGCCGTGAACAGGCGCTCTTTCCGGTGGCGAGCCTGCATGAGGACAAGTACTGGCCGCCGGTCGGACGCGTTGACAATGTCCATGGCGATCGTCATCTGGTTTGCACCTGCCCGCCGCTCGAAGCCTATCAGCAGGCAGCGGAATAGGAGTATCAGTATCGATGGAAGCGACCGAAGTCGCGGTGATCGGCGGCGGCATCGCCGGCACGATGACGGCGTATTTTCTCGCGTCGGCCGGCGTACCGGTGACGCTGCTCGAAAAGGGGCGGATCGCCTGCGAGCAGTCCTCGCGCAACTGGGGCTGGATCCGAAAGCAGGGCCGTGATCCGAGGGAAATTCCGGCGATCAAGCTCAGCCTCGATCTCTGGGCCGATCTCGTGCCGCGTCTCGAGGAGCCTGTCGGCTGGCATCGTGGCGGCACCACCTATCTCGTCGAAAACGACAAGAATGCCGACCAGTTCGAGCGCTGGCTGGTCCATGCCCGCGAGCACGGGCTCGACAGCCACATGCTGAGCGCCGCCGAAACGGCCCGCCTGCTGCAGCGGAACAGCCAGACCTTCCATGGAGCCCTCTATACGCCGAGCGATGCCCGCGCCGAACCCCGACGCACTGTCCCGGTTGTCGCCCGTCATGCCAGAAAGCTCGGCGCGGTCATCCACGAACGTTGTGCGGTGCGTGGTCTCGAGCGAAGTGCCGGCAAGGTATCCGCCGTTCTGACCGAGAACGGACAACTTGCCTGCAAGGCCGTGGTGCTGGCCGGCGGTGCATGGTCGAGGCTCATGCTGGCCCATCTAGGTCTCCGCCTTCCGCAGCTCGCGGTCAAGGCGTCGGCGATGCGCACGAGCGAGGCACCTCTCATCACGCAAAGCGGTGTCGGTTCGAGAAGGGCGTCCTTCCGCCGCCGCGCCGATGGCGGCTACACCATCGCCCGAAGCGGTTCGAGCACGTTCGAGCTCACCCCCGGCGCGATCCGGGACATGTGGCTCTACCGTCACGTCATCCGCACCGACCTTCCCAAAATGAAGCTGCGCGTCGGAACGAAGTTCCTGCGCGATTTCCTTGGCAGCGTGCACTGGAGCCATGACGAGCCCGGCCCGTTCGAGGCCGTCCGTGTTCTCGATCCACCGCCGGACAATGCGTTGCTCGATGAAGTCCTCGACGATGCAAGGGAACTGTTTCCGCAACTCGGGGAGGTGCGATCGGTGGAACGCTGGGCCGGGATGATCGACGTCCTGCCCGATGTCCTGCCGGTCATGAGCCCCGTTGCCGAACTGCCCGGCCTCTTCGTCGCCACCGGCTTTTCCGGCCACGGGTTCGGCATGGGTGCTGCTACCGGGCGTATCATGGCGGCACTCGCGACCGGCGAGGAGCCTCCGGTGGACATCAGCGCCTTCCGCTTCGAGCGCTTTACCGACGGCACGGTCATCCGTCCGGGTTGAAGAGGCCGTGAACGACTGGATGATCCGGATCAATCCAGTCGTTCACGGGCCTTGCGGTCGATCCGTCAGATCAGGCGGTACTGCTTCGCCTTGTTGCGCAGGAAGGGCAGCCCCTTCGACATGACCTCGTCATGGCTTTCCGCCACCGGGCGCCACACGGCGAGGCCGAAACCGATCTCGGGCGGCATGTTGATGAAGCTTTCCATGGCGAGACCGCCCTTGAAGCCGATGGCCGCGAGCGTGGCGTAGATCTCGTCCCAGTCGCAGGTGCCCTCACCCGGCGTCCCCCGGTCGCTTTCGCTCAGATGGATGTATCTGAGGAACTCGCGTGCATCGAGGATGCCGTTGCCCGCACCCTTCTCCTCGATGTTCATGTGATAGGTATCGAGGTGGATGAAGATGTTGTCGGCGCCGATCCGATGGATCATGTCGCGCGCCTGCCAGCC
>JAGREZ010000079.1:0-141 GCA_020446285.1 Geminicoccaceae bacterium | reverse complement strand
AGGCCCAGCATTCCTGCGGCAGACCAAGCGAGCAGACGGCGCGCAATCCGTTCTTCTCGATGAGCGCGCGTGTGTGCTCGGGATCGATGTCGCGCGGACGCAGCATCGGAATCTCAATGAAGTCGACGCCGTATTTCTTCG
>JAGREZ010000546.1 GCA_020446285.1 Geminicoccaceae bacterium | reverse complement strand
ATTCGAAGGCCGTGGCGAATGCCGGCGGGACTACATGTCTCCTGCCTGAGGTCCAACGAGCAAAGCGCCTTTCGTGCAGCAATGCCCGACAAGGAGATGCGGGTTCGAATCCCGCCGCAGACACGTAGCTTAAGGACCGCCGTCTCGCCGATCCTCGTCGCCACGGCCCATTCGATCTGACTGCCCGATGTGCACGGCGAATGCCGGTCCGGACTACATGGTCGCGGGTTCGAATCCCGCACCGGCCACTTCTCGTGGCCTGATAGCTCAATGGCAGAGCAGGTCGTCCGGCCAACTGACTCGTCGCCAGTGTTTTCAACGATCGGCCGGCGAATGCCGATGGGACTACGTTGCTTGAAACTGCGTATAGACCTTTGGGTCAGGCGGTTCGACGCCGCCGGTTGTCTCATCGAACCTCGTCGCCGGCACCTTGATAACGGAGGTCGAACATGACCGGGAATTTCGATGTCGAGACCGTTGCGGGCGGCGTGCCCATCAAGATGTGGACGCGCGGCGTGCCCGTCGACGACAAGGCCCGCGCGCAACTCGTCCAGGCCGCGAAGATGCCGTTCATCTTCAAGCATATCGCCGTGATGCCGGACGTCCATGTCGGCATCGGTGCGACCGTGGGTTCGGTGATCCCGACCAAGGGCGCGATCATACCAGCCGCTGTCGGCGTCGATATCGGCTGCGGCATGATGGCGGCGCGCACCTCGCTCATGGCGCATGATCTTCCGGACAATCTCGAGGGCGTGCGCAGTGCCGTCGAGCAGGCGGTACCGCATGGCCGCAGTGTCGGCCGCAACAAGCGCGACAAGGGCTCGTGGGGTGATCCGCCCGAGGCCATCGTTACCGCCTGGACATCCCTGGCCGAGCGCTTCGCACGCATCGTGGAAAAACACCGGAAGCTGGCCAGGGCCAACAGCCTCGTCCATCTGGGCACGCTCGGCACCGGCAACCACTTCATCGAGATCTGCCTCGACGGGGAGCAGCGGGTCTGGGTGATGCTGCATTCCGGCAGCCGTGGCATCGGCAATGCGATCGGCAACTATTTCATCGAGCTGGCTCGCGAGGACATGCGCAGGTGGTATATCAACCTGCCGGAGCGCGACCTCGCCTACTTTCCCGAGGGAACCCAGCATTTCAACGACTATGTCCAGGCCGTCAGCTGGGCCCAGGACTTCGCCGCGGTCAACCGCCGGATGATGATGACCAATGTCATCGCCGCCATGCGGGACAGCATCGCCAAACCGTTCGAGGCCGAACTCGAGGCCGTCAACTGCCACCACAACTATGTCACGCACGAGCAGCATTTCGGCGAGAACATCCTCGTCACCCGCAAGGGAGCGGTGCGCGCGGCCAAAGGTGTCATGGGCATCATTCCGGGCTCGATGGGAGCGAAAAGCTTCATCGTGCGCGGGCTCGGCAACAGCATGGCGTTCGACAGCTGCAGCCACGGTGCCGGGCGGGTGATGTCGCGCACGGAGGCGAAGCGGACGGTGACGCTCGAGGAGCATATCCGCGACACGACCGGTGTGGAATGCCGCAAGGATGCGGATGTGATCGACGAGACCCCGAGGGCCTACAAGCCGATCGAGGCCGTCATGGCCGCCCAGTCCGATCTGGTCGAGATCGTCCACACACTCAAGCAGGTGGTCTGCGTCAAGGGTTGATCGTGTCATGATCGAGATCGACGGTGCTGCCGGCGAAGGGGGCGGGCAGGTGCTGCGCAACGCACTCGCTCTCTCGCTGATCACGGGCGAAGCGTTCCATATCACCGACATACGCGGGCGGCGTTCGAAGCCGGGGATGATGCGCCAGCATGTCACGGCGCTCGAGGCCGCCTGCGAAATCGGCTCGGCGACGGCCGATGGCATGGCCATCGGTGCCGGCGAACTGACGTTCAGGCCGGGACGGGTACGCGCCGGCGACTATCATTTCGCCGTCGGTTCGGCCGGAAGCGCCACGCTGATCCTGCAAACCGTGCTCCTGCCCCTGGCTCTCGTCACCGGCTCGTCGCGTCTGGTCCTCGAAGGCGGTACCCACAACACCATGGCACCGCCGTTCGAATTCCTCAGGGACACCTTCCTGCCGCTCATCAACCGGATGGGGCCGCAGGTCACCGCCCGGCTCGTTCGCCATGGCTTCTACCCGCGCGGCGGTGGCCGGATCGAGGTCATGATCGAACCGGCACCGTTGCGTCCGTTCACCGGCATGGAGCGTGGCGAGCTTCGCACGCGCGCCGCACGCATTCTTTTCACCGGCATCCCTTTCTCCATTGCCGAGCGCATGCGCGTGCAGGCACGGCAATGCCTGCCGGAATGGCCGCAAAACGGCTTTGCCATCCATCGGTTACCGGACGAGCAAGGCCCCGGCATCATCCTGCTCCTGACCGTCGAACATGCCCATGTCGCCGAAGTCGTCAGCGCCTGTGGCCGGCTCGGCGTATCCGCGGAAAAGCTGGCGTCGAATGCGGCGACGCACATGCTCGGCTATCTGCGCAAGGACGTGTTCGCCGGCCCTCATCTCGCGGACCAGCTGGTCATGCCACTGGCCCTCGCCGGCGGCTGCTTCACCACGGTCAAACCCGGCAGCCACAGCCTGACGGCCGCCAGGATCGCAAGAATGTTCACCGGCCGCCGCCTCGCCTTCCGGCAAACCGATGGTCACCTGCATCAATTCGTCGCTGATTGAAATCACCAGCCAGAGGAACACATTGCCGGCAACCTGCCCCTCGATGCGGGTTGGAATACTCATGTTTCTTTCGTGCAACCAACCTGCTCTCATGATAGGATATGTCTACCGGTGGAGTAGCGTTGCGTCATGATAAGTTGTTAAGGTAAATGAATTTTCTGGTTCGACTTGCAATCGGTGTCGGCATTGTCGCAAGCGTTCTGCCATCACTGCGGGAAGCCGTCGGAGGCGAGGTTGATTGCCTTGCGGCCATTGCCGTGCTCGAAGCGGGGAGTGAAGGTAGTGCTGGTATGGACGCCGTCATTCAGGTCGTGCGGAACCGCGTTCGTGACGGTCGCTTTCCCGCTGATGCCTGCGCCGTGATCGCCCAGCCTCGCCAGTTTCAGCCCGTAAGCGAATGGCCGGCGCTGGCCAAAGCATTGCGCAAGCCGGCAAGCTTCGATCCTGACCGGATGCTTGGGAAATCTTCCAGTCTGGAGCATGCGCGTCAGCTTGCGCGATCAACCGGGGCGCCGGATCTTACGGGCGGTGCACTGTATTTCGTCAACCCGGCTTTCATGGATCCATCCTATTGTCCGTGGTTCGCGCGGTTGAAACGCACCCGCACCATCGGGAACCACGAGTTCATGACGCACTATCGCAGGGGCGAGAAGCGCGGAGAACCGGCACTCGATTGTTCAAGTCCGACTATCGGCAGCAGACGCGGCGGCAGCCTTGCCAGCAAGTATGCCAACGGGCTGTTCCATCCCAGGGGTGCGCGAGTCGCTTCCAGGACACCGACGCGCAAGCAGCTCGATGCATGGCGGCGCACAGGTCGTCTCGAACAGCGGCAACGGGAATTGAAGAAGCTGTTCAGGCCGGGCTGGATCAAGCTCGACTGACATGTTGCATCCTGTCATCCTTGCCATGTGGTATTCCTGCCTGCATTGATGGTATATGCCGTTCCCGTCGGCATTCGAGGCAGTCCGGGCGGTAGTGCAAGGCCATGTCAGGACAAGAACTGTGTCGACATGGGAAAGGGGATCGTCCTTGCGAACGATCCCCCCAGGGTCCCATCTCATCAGTCAAGCACGTGGAGCAATTGCTCGCTCAACGCGAAAGTGAATGTGCCCGTGAAGCGATTGCGTGTCAATCGATAAGCGTTATGGTTGATTTAAATATTCCGTAGATGAGGAGTTAGAGTGCGGCGCGCGGGGAACGATCAACGAGCTCTTGTTGCCAGCGCCCGCGGCCGTCCCTGGCCGGAACTGGTGCGGATTTGCCTGTCCCGGCTGGATGGTCTGGCCGGACATGCCAATGCGGGCATCGTTTTCATGGCCGATCCCGCAGGCGAAATGGCCGATGACCTGCTCCATTACCTCAAGGCGGAAACAGGCATTTGCGCATGGTTCGGTGCAGCCGGGGAAGGGGTGATCGCCGGCGGCACCGAGATCAGCGGCGAGTCGGGCCTTGCCCTGATGTTGCTGGACTGGCCGCAGGCCCATGTCCGTTTGATCCATGATTCGAGCGATTTCGCTTCGATTGATGGCGGGCTGGCGCTGCTCAATCTGGCCGGTGACGCGCCCTTCGATGCAAGGGTTCTGGGGCCGGCGGTACGGACCCTGGGAGGACGCAGTTCGAGCGCTTTTGACGGATGTGAGATCGCGGGAGTGACATCCGCGGGCGGTTGCAGCGGATTATGGCTGGGCGCGGAGATTCCCGTAGCGCTCGATATCCTGCACGGACTGCGTGATCCGGGGCCATGGCGACGTATCACTTCCGCTGTCGGTCGCACCGTGCTCGAACTCGACGGAAGGGCGGCGACCGATGCCATCGCCGAAGATGCCGGTGAATTGCTGGTTCGGGCACCGGATCGGTTGGTCCGGTGCCTGATGGTGGAAACCCGTGCCGATGAAGACCCGTTCATCGCTCCGGGCCAGGTGGCGATGATCGAGTGCTTTGACCGCCAGCGCCGGACATTGCGGATCAGCAACGATCGGCCCGGCGGCTGGCTGCGGGTTACTTATCGCAACGCTTCGGCCGCACTGGCCGAGATCGACAGGCTGACGTCGGGTCTGCGCCGGGATTTCCCGACGGAATGCTGGCCACGTGCGGCCATACTCTACAGTTCGGTAGATCGCGGCCATGCGCTGTTCGGGCCTGCCGAGAGCGAAGCCGCGCGGTTTCAGGCGGCCCTCGGACCGATACCGCTCATCGGCATGCGCAGCCGCGAGGAACTGTTCGATGGTGCCTTGACCTGCGGGGCGGCCGTGTTGGCCCTTCTCGGCTGATCAGGCAGTGGCCCTTGATCGCCAATGACCATATAGTCGTCATCGTTT
>JAGREZ010000545.1 GCA_020446285.1 Geminicoccaceae bacterium | reverse complement strand
TCGAGACCGTCGGCGCCGGCGTGAGCGGGCTCGGTTCCGGCGACCGGGTCATGGCGCTCGTCGATGGTGGCGGCTTCGCCGAGTTCGCGGTCGCCCGCGCGGTCGACGTGATCCGTCTGCCGGATACCATCGACGATGTAACCGCTGCCGGTTTCGCCATCGCCTACGGCACGGCGCACGGTGCCCTCGCCTGGCGTGCATCGATCCGGCCGGGTGAAAAGCTGCTCGTGCATGGAGCTGCCGGCGGTGTCGGCCTCACCGCAGTCGAGGTGGGCAGGCGGCTCGGCGCTCATGTGACGGCCACCGCGCGCGGCGGAGAAAAACTGGCCATCGCCCGTAAGCACGGTGCCGACGATGTCATCGACAGCGGCTCGCCGGATCTCGTCGCCCGGCTCAAGGCCGCGCATGACGGCGCCGGTTTCGACGTGATCTACGATCCGGTCGGTGGCGATGTCTTCGACGCTTCGCTGCGCGCCGTCGCCTGGGAAGGCCGCATCGTCGTCATCGGCTTCGCCTCGGGCACGGTGCCGCAGGTCCCCGCCAATATCCTGCTCGTCAAGAACGCCGCTGTCGCCGGTTTCTACTGGGGAAGCTACCGGCACAGGGACCCGGACCGCCTGCGCGACAGTCTCGCCACCCTCCTTGACTGGCATGGCGAGGGCGCTCTCCGCCCGCTGGTTTCGCAGGACTTTCCGCTCGATCGCGCGGTCGACGCGCTCGATGTCATCCGCTCGCGCCGTGCGCGCGGCAAGGTCGTACTCACCATCGAACGCTGAACCGTTTCAGTTGCCGGCCGCGGCTCCCGGCGGATGGACGAGCTCGTTGCCGAACATGGCATGATACACGGTATCGCCCACGGAGATTCCGAGAAGCTCGCTTACATGGCCGTTCAGCTCGAGCACTGCGGCGACCTTGCCATTGGAGGAGCGCGTCGTGTCCGTCTGCGGTTCGGCGGCGACGATGATGTGATGAATGGTTCCATCGGCATTGATGAACAGCATGTCGAGCGGAATGAGGGTGTTGCGCATCCACATGGCGACATCCTGTATCCTCCCGAAATCGAACAGCATTCCCCGGTCGATGGGCATGCTTTCGCGAAACATCAGGCCCTGCGAGCGCCGCGCCGGCGTGTCCGCCATCTCGACGACGAACCGGTGACGCGTGCTTGACGTGCCGATCCAAAGCTCGGATGTGGAGAAGGACTCCCGGGCCAGCGGGGCCGGCGCGGGCGGGCCGCCGGCAAGGCCGAGGGCCAGAATCAACATTGTCGCGAGGCGCACCCAGCTCATGGATCTCGACAGCCACATTCGACGCATTCCCGATTTTCCCAGACCCGGGATCCTCTTCTACGACATCTCCACGCTTCTGCAACATGCGGATGCCTGGCGAACGGCGGTCGAACGCATGTCGGATCTCGTCGCCGGCCTTGAGCCCGATCTCGTCGCAGGGATCGAAAGCCGCGGTTTCCTCCTCGCCGCGCCTGTCTCCATCCGCCTCGGCCTCGGCATGGTCATGGTGCGCAAGGTCGGCAAGCTGCCGGGCACGGTGGTCAGCCATTCCTACGATCTCGAATATGGCAGTGACACGCTGCAGATCTCCGACGGTCTCGTGCCGCAGGGTGCCCGCGTCGTCCTGATCGACGATCTCATCGCCACCGGTGGCACCGCGCGTGCGACCGTGGCGCTTTTGCGCAAGATCGGCGCGGATGTCACCGGTGCCGTCTTCATGATCGAACTCGACGGCCTCGGCGGCGTCGCAAAGCTCGGCACCGAGGCTCGCTGCCTCCTGAGCTATCCCGCCTGAGTTCCTGCCGGCCGGACCGGATGGCGGCTATGGGACGAACTGTTCCTTGACGATGCGTTCCTCGAGATTGTGTTCGGCATCGAACAGCAGTTCGTAGAAGAAATCCCTGTCTTCCCAGACCTCGACCTCGACCACGTCGCGCACTTCGGTGAAGTCGGCCACCGCACTCACCGGCCTTTTGGCCGGATCGGTGACGCGGATGCAGAAATGCACACTGTTGGGCATGAGTGCACCGCGCCATCGTCGGGGGCGGAAGGCGCTGATCGGCGTGAGCGCGAGAATGGGGCTGCCGAGCGGCACGATGGGCCCGTTGGCGGACAGGTTGTAGGCGGTAGAGCCCGCGGGCGTCGCCACCAGCAGGCCGTCGCAGACGAGTTCCGGCATCCGGCAGACGCCATCGACATCCACACTCAGCCTCGCCGCCTGTCTCGTCTCGCGGAAGATCGATACCTCGTTGATGGCGAATTCCTCGAAGACCTCGCCGGATGCCGTCTTCGCTCTCATGCGCAGCGGATGCAGCTCGACGTGTTCGGCCCGGCCGATCCGCTCGGGCAGTCCGGCGGGCCTGTATTCGTTGAGCAGGAAGCCGACGGTTCCAAGGTTCATGCCGTAGATCGGCCGTGGCGTCCGGGCGATGCCGTGCAGCGTTTCGAGCATGAATCCGTCGCCGCCGAGCGGCACGATGACCTCGGCCTCGTCCATCGCCACCCTGCCATACCGGCGGATCAGGGCCGCCTGGGCATCGTGCGCGTCATCTGTGCCGGCGGCCGGAAATGACAGCTTCATCGGCTTGTGCTATTCCCCCGCTCGCTTGGTCAGGCTATCCTTGTCCGCCGGCGACACTAGAGCGAAATCGCGATGCTGTCGTGGCAAATGAACAGGACCGGCCGCGGCGTCGGGCAGGAGGGTGGAAATGCTGATCGATCCGTTCGATCGTCATGTGAGCTATGTCCGTGTATCGGTCACCGACCGCTGCGACTTCCGCTGCACCTACTGCATGGCGGAGAACATGACCTTCCTGCCGAAGAAGGACCTGCTCACGCTCGAGGAACTCGCACGGCTGTGCGGCGCCTTCATCGATCAGGGCGTGCGCCGCATCCGCCTCACCGGCGGCGAGCCGCTCGTGCGACGCAACATCATGTGGCTGATCGGCGAGGTCGGTCGCGAGATCGGGCGGGGACGCCTCGACGAACTCACGGTCACCACCAATGGCAGCCAGCTCGCCCGCTTCGCCCGCCCGCTCGTCGATGCCGGCGTGCGCCGGATCAACGTCTCCCTCGACACGC
>JAGREZ010000544.1 GCA_020446285.1 Geminicoccaceae bacterium | reverse complement strand
ACAGTCAATGCTAAGGGATATTTCCAAAGAAAAATAACGCTTGCCCGATGAACGATCGCTTGCGATATGTTTGCCAAACCATATCAAAAGTAGGAAATCTCTCCATGTATCGTTCATTCCGTACCAAAACAGCCGCCATCCTGACCTTCGTTACCGTGCTTCCGATGGTGTCATATGCCGATGAGATTAATGTCTTTGCTGCCGCCAGCATGACCAACGCTCTTGCTGAAATGGAAGCGAACTTCGAGACGATCACGGGCCATGATCTTGTGGTGTCACTGGCGGGATCGTCGGCACTTGCGCGGCAGATCCAGCAGGGTGCTCCTGCCGATATCTTCATTTCAGCCAATCAGGGCTGGATGGATACCCTCGAGGCAGACGGGTTGGTCGAAGAAGGCACGCGGTTCGATCTGTTGAACAATTCCATTGTTCTGATCGCCAGTGGAACCAATGCCGCACCGGTCGGGATCGGGCCAGGGATGGACCTTGCGGGAATGCTGGGTGACGGACGCCTTGCCATGGCTCTGGTCGATTCCGTGCCAGCGGGCATTTACGGAAAGGCATCGCTCGAAAGCCTCGGTATCTGGACGTCAGTCGAGGATCAGGTGGCGCAAGCCGACAATGTGCGTGCCGCATTGGCCTTTGTCGCGACGGGCGAAGCGCCGTTCGGCATCGTTTACGCGACCGACGCTGCAGCTGAAGACAACGTGACCGTCGTCGGGACCTTCCCGGCAGACAGTCACCCGCCCATCGTCTATCCGGCGGCAGATCTTGCAAATCGGGACTTCCCTGCGGAGGCCGAATTCCTTGATTACCTGCGCGGTCCAGAAGCGCGAGCGGCCTTCGAGCGGCAGGGCTTTGTGGTTGTTGCCGAATAACACATGACTGATTGGCTTGGTCCAGAGGAGTGGAGGGCTGTCGCCCTCTCCCTCCAGGTTTCTTTCTGGGCGGTACTGATCAGTCTGCCACCGGGCATCTTCACAGCATACGCGTTGGCACGCTGGAGCTTTCCCGGCAAGCAGCTGCTGAACGGGCTCGTCCACCTGCCACTGATCCTGCCGCCCGTAGTGACGGGCTACCTCCTTCTGCTGACCCTCGGAACGCGCGGTCCTGTTGGCAGCATCCTTTCCGACTGGGGTATCGTCTTCGCTTTTCGCTGGACAGGGGCGGCGCTGGCGGCAGGGGTCATGGCCTTTCCGTTGATGGTTCGTGCTATCCGGCTGTCGATTGAAGCGATCGATCCGAAACTCGAGCAGGCAAGCTCCACGCTCGGTGCATCGCCGCCTTGGGTCTTCCTTACCGTGACCTTGCCCATGGCTCTGCCGGGGATCATCGCCGGCGCGATCCTTGCCTTCGCCAAGGCGATGGGCGAGTTTGGCGCAACGATTACTTTCGTTTCCAACATCCCTGGACAGACCCGCACCATTCCTTCGGCAATCTACGCATTCCTGCAAGTGCCAGGGGGTGAAGCGGCGGCAATGAAACTCGTGATCGTTTCTGTTTTCGTTGCCATGGGCGCGCTTCTCCTGTCGGAGATGATCGGACGCCGCGTGGCCGCACGCGTTGGGGGCGCATGATGCTGGAGATCGCCGTTCGCCACGCCTTCGAACAGTTCACGCTCGATGCGGCATTCCGCGCGCCGCCCGGTGTAACGGTGCTATTTGGTCGCTCGGGGTCGGGAAAAACAACCATCGTCAATGCCGTGGCGGGGCTTCTGATGCCGAAGTCGGGACGCATCGCCTCGAGCGACTGGACGCTCCTCGATACAGCGCAGGGCGTCCGCCTCAGACCCCACCGCCGCCGGTTGGGTTACATTTTTCAGGAGGGGAGGCTCTTTCCGCATCTCACTGTCAGGCAGAACCTGAACTATGGTGCCTGGTTCGCACCGAAGGACGCCCCGCGCGAGAACATGGGCCGTATCATGGATCTGTTGGGCATCGGCCATCTACTCAACCGTCGACCGGGCACACTTTCGGGCGGAGAGAAGCAGCGCGTCGCCATCGGTCGGGCGCTTCTCTCCGCCCCACGTCTGATCCTGGCCGACGAGCCGCTCGCGGCTCTGGATGAAGCACGCAAGGCCGAGATCCTGCCTTATTTCGAGCGGCTGCGGGACGAGGTCAATGTGCCGGTCCTCTATGTCAGCCACTCCGCCTCGGAGGTCGCACGGCTTGCCACAACGGTCGTGGCGCTGGAGGCAGGCCGCGTCGTGGCGCAGGGGCCGGCAGCCGAAGTCCTGGGCGATCCCTCCGTCCTGCCCGTCGGTGCACGAGAGGCGGGCGCGGTGCTGACGGCGCTGGTGGTGCGGCACCATGACGATGGTCTGACTGAACTTGATGCGGGTGGTATGCTCCTGTTTCTCCCGCGTGTTGCCGCGGCGCCGGGCAGTACGTTGCGCGTTCGCATTGCGGCGCATGACGTGATATTGTCGCGCGAGCGGCCGGAGGGGTTGTCGGCACTCAATATCCTTCCGGGCCTCATCCATGATGTTCACTCGGGCGATGGCCCCGGCGCCATCGTTGCGCTCGACACCGCCGCGGGACGTGTGTTGGCGCGGATCACCCGGCGGTCGGCAACCGGGATGGGGTTGGAGCCGGGCATGACGGCTCACGCCATCATCAAGACCGTCTCTGTCGCCGTGTCGGATATTGGCGGCGGATCTGCCTGTCGCGCCAATAGCATGCCGTAAACCGGGGAGGATGGCATGAAACTCGGTCTGGGGCTCTACCGGCAAAGTCTCGATGACGCCACGATGCGGTTTGCCCGGCAATGCGGGTGCACGCACATCGTGGCACATCTCACCAACTATTTTGCCAATCGGGACCTGGCGATCTCGTCGGGTGACGATGGCGGCTGGGGCAGTTGTGAGGGGGATCCGCTCTGGAGCCAGGACGAACTCGACGGTCTGGTCGTTCTTGCCCGCAAGCACGGGCTCGAGATAGCGGCGCTCGAGAATTTCAATCCGGCACACTGGTACGATGTGCTCCTCGACGGGCCGAAGCGGGCATCGCAGATCGAG
>JAGREZ010000543.1:1608-2001 GCA_020446285.1 Geminicoccaceae bacterium | reverse complement strand
ACGTCTTCACGTTCTTCATGCTGCTCCTCCTGCAAGCCGTGCTCGGTTTCGACAACCTCCTGTATATTTCGATCGAGGCGAAGAGAGTAGCCGAACCGAAACAGCAGATGGTCCGGCGTTTCGGTATCGGCCTTGCCATGGTCCTGCGGGTTCTGCTCCTGTTCCTCATCATGCAGGCGATCCAGTATTTTCAGGCACCGTTCTTCAGTCTGGCCCATCCCGGAGTGATCGAGGGTGATTTCAATGTGCACTCGGCGGTCACGCTCGTCGGCGGCGCTTTCATCATCTACACCGCGATGAAGGAAATTTCCCACATGCTCGTCGTCGACGACCTCGATCTCGAGGCGGAAAGCAAGGGTGGACGATCGGTTGCCATGGCCATTCTCTGGATCG
>JAGREZ010000543.1:0-1479 GCA_020446285.1 Geminicoccaceae bacterium | reverse complement strand
GCCAGAAACAGGATGTACGAGGTTCTCGGCCTGTTCATCCTGTTCATCGTCGGCGTGATGCTCGTTTCCGAAGGCGGCCACCTCGCACACCTGCACATCTTCGGCTACATCATCGAGCCCATGGCCAAGAGCACCTTCTATTTCACCATCGCCATCATGGTCGTCGTCGATCTCGTCCAGTCCCGCTACCAGAAGAAGCTCATGGCCGAACGCAGGATCGTGCGGAAATCACCGGCTGACGGCTGAGCGGCGAACCTCCGCGAGAACCGACGGAATCTCCTCCGCCAGCGCGCTGACGGAGGGGAACGGTCCCGCTTTCAGGGCAGCTTCGGCGTGCAGCCATACCGCCGCCGCGGCCGCCTCGAAACCCGGCATCGAACCGGCCAGAAGACCGCCGATCAGGCCGGCAAGCGTATCGCCGGAGCCGGCCCGCGCGAGAGTGGCCGGGGCATTGACATTGACCAGCACGCGCCCGTCCGGCGCCGCGATGATGGTATCGGAGCCCTTGAGCAGGACCACGCAGCCGGCTTGCCGGGCAAGGGCGAGTGCCCGCATCGGTTTCGGCCCGGATCCGGGTGCCAGACGCGCCATCTCCCCCTCATGCGGCGTGAGAATGCACGCAGGATGGAGGAGCGGAAAGAAACGGTCCCGCTCGGCGGCGAACATGGTAAGCGCGTCGGCATCGAACACGCCGGGAAGATCTGATCCCAGCACGGTTTCGAGCTTGTCGGCGCTGGCCGGTGACAGGCCCATGCCCGGGCCGGCGACCGTTGCACGAATTCGCCGATCCTGCAGGAAGCCGCCCAGGATCTCCGGCGTGTCCAGCGACCGGACCATGACCGTCACGAGATGACTTGCGTAGATGCCGGCGGCGGCGGGGTCGCAAAGCAGCGTCGTCAGCCCGGCGCCGGCAGCCTCTCCCGCCCGCGCGGCAAGGATCGAGGCGCCCGTCATGCCTGCCGGCCCGCCCAGCACGGCAAGATGGCCGCGATCGTATTTGTGGTGAACCGCGCGGGAGCCCGGCAGCAGGCTGCGCCAGAAGGAGGGGTGATTGATGCGCGGCAAAGTCCCGTCATGACACTGCCGTTCTTCGGGAATCCCGATATCGACACAGGCGATATCGCCGCAATGGGAGCGACCGGGCTGAAGCGCATGGCCGAGCTTGAGACGGTTGAAGGTCACGGTGAGATCGGCCGTCGGCGCCCAGCCATGGACCGCCCCGGTCGACCCGTTGACCCCTGACGGCACATCGACCGAAACGATGGTGGCGCCCGCCGCCTGCGCCCGCTTCAGGGCATCGGCCCCCTTCCCGTCGAATGCGCGCGTCAGGCCGGAACCGAACAGGGCATCGATGACGATGTCTTCGGCCCGGATCTCGATTGCGTCGATATCGCGATGGGGTCCCGTCCAGGCACGCGATGCCAGCGCCGCATCATTCGCGAGACGCTCGCGCGGAGCGATGGCGGCCGTCTCGACGGC
>JAGREZ010000542.1 GCA_020446285.1 Geminicoccaceae bacterium | reverse complement strand
GTTTCGCCTGGGACGGTCGCACCTTTACGCCGATGGGCCATGTCCGCATCGGCCATGCCCACGGCCTGTGGGATGAATGGTGGGTGATGGAAGGCGGCGACGGCATGTGGTTCAGCGTCGACGAGGGCGATATCGCCGTCGAGCAACCCCTGCCCGCGACTTCGATCACCCTTGGCGACTGGAGTGACCTGCGCCTCGGCGAGCCGCTGCGGATCGGCGATGAACTTCTCATCGTCAGCGAGATCGGCGAGGGCCGGGTGCAGGCGGTGCGCGGCGAGCTTCCGGAGATCCTCACGGTGGGCCAGCGCTTCGACTATGCCCATCTGAGCGGCCCGCTCTCCCGTCTCGTCACGCTCGAACACGAAGCCGGAGAGATCACCGCGAGCGAGGGACGCTGGGTCGATCCGTTCGAGATCGCACGCTCATGACCACACACGAGGATCAGGCCGGCGAACGGCTCCGTTCGATCCAGTGCACAAGCTGCGCAGCACCCTTGAAACTCGGCGGCGGACACCGCGTGCGCACCCTCACCTGCTCCTATTGCGGAGCGGTCATGGATGCCCATGCCGATTTTCGCCTGCTGGCCCAGTACAGGAACCTGGAACGGCCCTCGAGCCCTTTCGGCATCGGCATGAAGGGCGTCGTCAAGGAGGTTGCGTTCACCGTCATCGGAACGGTTGCCTATCGCAGCGAGGATGCCTGGGGTGTGTATGACTGGGTCAGCCACCAGATTTTCTCGCCCACCCACGGCTATGCCTGGCTCACCTTCAACGCGGGTCACATCGTCTTCAGCCGGCGGGTGCGCGACCTGCCCGATCCCCCGACCATCGGCCGTTTCGAGCGCAAGCGATCGCTCGGCTTTCGCGGTCTGGAGTTCCGGCAGTACGAGGCATACGAAGCGCGGATCACCTTCGTCGAAGGCGAACTGACATGGATTGCCCGCCTCGACGACCGTGTGCAGGTGATCGAAACGATATCACCGCCATTCGCGCTCGAATTCGAGACGCCCGTGAGCGAACTCGAATACAGCCTGAGCGAATATCTGCCGCGCGACGCGGTCGAACAGGGCTTCGGCATCGACCTTTCCGCCTGGTCTCCCGACGACATCCATCCCGCCCAGCCCTTTGTCGAAGGATCGTTCGCGCGCGCCTGCCGCAAAGTCGGATGGTATGGTGCCGTGATTGCCGCTTGCGGCCTTTTGATGACCTTCATCCTCGGTTCCGGCTCGACGGTACTCGAACAGGGTTTCGACAACCCGGCCGCGGGAATCCCGGCCCTCGTCTTCGATATCTCACGGCCCGACCAGCTCGTTCGCCTCGAACTGCATTCTCCGCTCGACAATGCCTGGACCTTCTACGAAATCACGGTCGATGACGCGGACGACGAGCCCGTTCTGGCCCTGGGTTCCGAGATTTCCTACTATCACGGCTATGATGACGGCAGCTGGAGCGAGGGATCGCGATACGATTCGACCCTGTTCAGGGTTCCCGCCGCCGGTCGCTATACCATGGAGATCGAGATCGATCCCGAAAGCCCGCAGGTCCTGCCGCTCGGTGTGAGGATCACGGAAGGGGCCATGCCGCTGCGCTACTTCCTTTTCCTCTTCGTCGCGGCAGTGCTTGCGACGGTAATTCCGCATCTGCGCCGCTGGTCTTTCGAGCGCCGCCGCTGGAACGACGGGGAAGACGATGATGACTAGGATC
>JAGREZ010000541.1 GCA_020446285.1 Geminicoccaceae bacterium | reverse complement strand
CGCGGGGGCGTGGATCGAAACCCGCACGGCTCGAAATGAAGCCCGACCGGGCCGCACCGTCCCACTCGCGGAAGGGAGGATCGAAACCTTTGGAATGTCAATCGGCGATTGCGGCAATCCCTTCACCTCCTGCTGGTCGAAGGGCAAATCGAAAAAAAAATCCTTACTATCTTTGCGACACACGCGACTGCCCGAGCCATCGCAAATCGATCCCGCGCGCCGAGATCGAAGGGGCGTTCGAGGAGATCGTGCAAAGCCTGCAACCCACGACCAAACTTTTCGCTTTGGCAAAAATCATGTTCCGCGACGCATGGCGGCAACGCGCGGCACAAGCGCAGGAGCAATTGCTATCCTGCAAACGCGAACTGAAAGTCATCGAAGGCCAGATCGAAAATCTTCTGGAGCGTATCGTCGAGGCGAGCAACCCCGCCGTCATCAAGGCTTATGAGGCCAGGATCGAAAAGCTGGAACATGAACGCCTTTTGGCCGATGAAAAAGCCAGTCCGCCGCCATGCCGCCGGGCAGGTTCGAGGAGTTTATCGAACTCTCGATGAAATTTCTCGCAAACCCCTGGAATCTATGGCGTTCCGGTCGGTTCATGCTCCAGCGAACAGTTCTCAGACTGGCCTTTTCCGAGCGGATTGCCTATAGCCGCGAAACCGGACTTGGAACCCCAAAAACTACCTTACCTTTCAAGGTGTTAGGGGGTTTTCGCGAAGGAAATGCGATGATGGTGGAGCCGAAGGGAGTCGAACCCTCGACCTCTAGAGTGCGATTCTAGCGCTCTCCCAACTGAGCTACGGCCCCACGGTCCGTTGGCACGGGAAGGGTGTATGGGAGGTGGCGTGTGGGAAGTCAAGACACTTGCAAGATCGGTCGCGAATCCATAACTGCCTAGGTAGTGATTTGCGTCGGCGGCCGCATGGTCGTCTTTTCTCATGGACCGGAGAGGCCGAAACATGCTCGCCCTTTGTCAGCTCGTCGATACGGTCATCAGCATCTATATCTGGCTGCTCATCGCGTCGGTCGTGCTGACATGGCTCGTCGCCTTCAATGTCGTCAATATGGGCAACCGGATCGTCTACCAGATCGGCGAGTTCCTGCACCGGATCACCGAGCCGGCCTTGCGCCCGATCCGCAATTTCCTGCCATCGATGGGTGGGCTCGACATATCGCCTGTGGTGCTCATTCTGGGGCTGCACTTCCTGCAGACATTGCTCGTTCGCGATGTCTTTGCCTGCTATTGAGCCTCGCTCTCGCGGCCGATGCCGGTGAGCCGCTGCTGGGACAGGGCGGACGGCGGGGTGTTGCTGCGTGTACGCCTGACACCCAATGCGCGCCGGGCCGGGATCAGCGAGGTCGTGACACTCGATGATGGCCTATGCTGGCTTGCGGTTTCGGTGACAGCGGTTCCGGAGAAGGGCAAGGCCAATGACGCGCTCACGAAACTCCTTGCCAAGAGCCTGAAACGCCCGCGCAGTGCGATCGAGATTGCCCGCGGCACCACGTCGCGAATGAAGAGGATCCGCATCGAGGGCGATCCCGGGGAGATCGAGGCGTCGCTGGAGCGCGTGATCGCGGCCACCTGAACCAACGGGCCGACAGACTGCACCGGATGGACGGTCGGGGACATGCTGGCGGGGTGACATCAGCCATCGGTCTCGAAGACCTTCTCGTTTCCGCTTCCGCCGAGGAGCAGTGCATCGACGAGGTGGCGGCCCGTGTCGATGACTTCCGGGATCACGGTGGTCGCGCCGGCCTTCTTCAGCAGTTCGCCATGCGCCTCGTCATGCGCGCGGGCAAGGATCGGCATGTCGAGGAAGAGATAGTGCAGCACGCCGACGACGAGCAGATCATGCCTCGGATCGTCGAGAGCGATGACGACGGCGCTCGCGCGCTCGATATGGATCATTTCGAGTACGTCCGGTTGCGTGGCGTCGCCGAAAAAGGCGTGTTCGGTATGACGGCGCAGCTGGCTGACCTTGGCGACGTCGCGGTCGAGCGCGAGCACCGGAACGCCCCGTTCCCTGAGCTGCAACAATACCTGGGTGCCGACCACGCCGCAGCCGATCACCACCACATGATCCTCGATCTCCTCGATACTCTCGGGTTCGTTGACGATGGAAAGTGCCGTACTGGCACTCGTGGCAGGCAGGAA
>JAGREZ010000078.1 GCA_020446285.1 Geminicoccaceae bacterium | reverse complement strand
GCATATCTAACGCAAATTGAGCCAATCGAAAACGACCTGATCCGGGCTATCTATGTTATCCGGAATCCTGAGAAACTTCGTCATCTTTCAGGGCACCTCTAAAAATGGGGGGGCAAAAGCGCCTGCACCTTGGTAGAAAGCAGTTGAGCAGCGAGGGCCGGTATTGGGAGGTGATATCATGGGTCAGCTTGGCTTATTCGATGTTGAGAAGCGCTATGCCGGCCTCGATGCCAAGAACGATCCGCTGTTGAGGATCGATGCGGTTGTTCCGTGGGAGGGCTTTCCTGTCCTGTCGACCGCGTATCCGTGTCGATCCCGGATCAGATGTCGATCGAGCCGCCCGGCTCGAGAATCTCCACCCGCCCCCGGGTGACCTTGTCGCGGAAGATCTTCGGATCGCCGGTCAGAAGGTCGAAGGTGCCCCAGTGCACCGGAATGGCGATGTCGACATCGAGAAACTCGTTGCAGGCGATGGCGGCATGTTCGGGGCCCATGGTGAAACGATCGCCCACCGGCAGGAACGCCACCTTCGGCTGATAGAGCCGCTGGATCAACGCCATGTCGGAGAAGAGACAGGTGTCGCCGGCATGATAGATGCTGCGATCGTCGGCGCGGATCACGAAACCGGCGGGATCGCCCATGGTGAGCGGCTTGCCGTCCTCCATGAGCGCCGAACTGTGGAACGCCGGCACCATCGAATAGAGGACGCCGCCCTCCTCGACCGTGCCACCGGTATTCATGGGCTGCAGCTTCCCGACACCCTGGCTATTGAGATACATGCAGATCTCGAACTGGGCGACGAGCACCGCATCATGCGCCTTCGCCAGGCGAACCGTGTCGCCCATGTGATCGCTGTGACCATGGGTGAGGACAATGGCATCCAGCCTTTCGAGCCTGTCGCCCCAGCCTTGCGGAGCACTCGGATTGTCGCTGAGGAACGGATCGATCAGGATCGAGCGTTGCGTCGTTTCGACATGGACTGCCGAATGGCCGAGCCAGGTGATCTTCAAAGCTTCATTCCCTCCATGATGCGGACGAGTTCGTCGGCGTCCCTTGCAATATGATGCGCTCCGGCAGCGGTGAGAAGCGGCGCGTGGCGTTCATGCTCGACATGGCTGCCGGCGGTCAGTCCCACGACCGTCATGCCGGCGGCAACACCCGCGGTCACGCCGGCCACACTGTCCTCGATCACGAGGCAGCGATCGGGCCGCGCCCTCATCCGCTCCGCCGCAAAGAGGAAGAGGTCGGGCGCCGGCTTGCCATGTTCGACCATGGTGCTGGAAAAGAGATGCGGTGCCAGCCGGTCATACAATCCGCAGAGTTCCAGCGACGCACGGATGCGTTCGGGATGGCTGGATGAAGCGACGCAGCATTTGCCGAGCGCAATCCCGACCGCCCGTCCGATCCCCTCCACCGCGCACAGCCGCCCCTCATAGGCGGCGAGCGTGCGTTCGCGGATCCGTTCGCGGAAACCCTCGGGAACCGGACGACCGAGCGCGGCCTCGACATCCTTGATCATGGTCGCGACACTGACACCGAGATAGCGCTCGCACACCTCCCGCGCGTCGATCTCGAAACCGATCTCGTGCAGACATTGCGCACCGGTCTCGCAGCTGATCAGCTCGCTGTCGACCAGCACTCCGTCCATGTCGAAAATGACAAGCTCGACCATCGGCCTCCCCGAATCCTGCATGACAACCAGTGCCAGCGGAACCTAGCAGGCATGGCCGTGCGCTCCAATACGGCCCTGCCGTTCATTGGCCGGCGGGGCCGGAGTCCTGCAGGATCGCGCGCAGCCCGTCGCGATAGGTGGGATGGAGCAGTCTCACGCCGAGCTCGTCCCTGATCCGCCGGGCCTGCACCTTGCGGTTGTCAGCGTAGAAGGTACGCGCCATGGGCGAGAGGTCGGCCGTTTCGAAGGGCTGTTCCGGTGGCGGCTCGATGCCAAGAAGCGCGGCAGCGAACGCGACGACATCCTGCGGCGGTGCCGGTTCGTCGTCGCATACATTGTAGACACGCGGCGGATCGGGCCGGTCGATGCTGGCCAGCAGCACCTGGACGATATCGTCCACATGGATGCGCGAGAACATCTGTCCGGGCTTGACGATCCGCCGCGCCGTCCCGCCATGCAGGCTGGCGAGCGCGTTGCGGCCGGGACCGTAGATACCGGCGAGACGGAAGAGATGGACGGGTAAGCCGCTTTCGATCCAGGCCCGCTCCGCGCTCTCGCGGCGTCGGGCCCGGTCGATCGTCGGCCTGGTCGGGCTCTCCTCATCCACCCATCCGCCGGCGCAATCGCCATAGACGGCGGTCGTACCGAGATAGCCGATCCAACGCAGATCCGGCAGCGCCGCCAGGTCGCCGCGGTGCAGATCGAGCAGAATGTCACCCTTGATGTCGGGCGGTATGGAGGTGAGAACATGCGTAACCCCCGCGAAGGCGCCCGCATCGAGCGGATGGTCGCGGGAAAGGCGCCGGGTGCCGTTGCGCCCGTCGCGGCTGGTACCGGTCACGCTCCAGCCTTTCGCCCTGAGCCTTCGGGCGAGCCGGGAAGCGGTATAGCCCATTCCGGCGCAAAGCAGATGTCCCGTCGTCAAGCCTGCCACTCCCTGATCACATATCCGTCGGTCTCCTCCGGGGGCCGCGCGCCGGGGCCGCCGCCGAGCCGTCGCCAGGCCCAGACCGCGGCACCGCGAAGCACCGGGTCGGGATCGTCCAGATGCGGCCGGACGCTGTCGATGATCGTCGGATCGCCGCTGTTGCCAATGGCGATCATCACATTGCGGAGAAAACGCGCGCGGCCGATGCGCTTGACCGGCGAGCCGGAGAACAACCGGCGAAAGGCATCGTCGTCCAGCCGGGCCAGCTCCGCCAGCACGGGCTCTTCAAGGTCGGCGCGCGCCACGAGCTTCGCTTCCGCCGTGACCTGCGCGTACTTGTTCCAGGGGCAGACCGCCAGACAATCGTCGCAACCGTAGATCCTGTTGCCGATGAGCGGGCGGAACGGACGCGGGATCGGCCCCTTGTGCTCGATGGTCAGATAGGAAATGCAACGGCGCGGATCGAGCCTGAACGGTTCGATGAACGCATCGGTCGGGCAGATGTCGAGGCAACGCCTGCAGCTTCCGCAACGCTCCTCCTGCTGTGGATCGGGAGCCAACCGCGCGGCGGTGAGGATCACGCCGAGGAAAAGCCAGCTGCCGAAGCGCCGCGACACGAGGTTGGTGTGCTTGCCCTGCCATCCGAGCCCGGCCCTCTGCGCGAGCGGCTTTTCCAGAAGCGGCGCGGTATCGACAAAGACCTTCACAGCATTCGACGTTTCCCTCTGAACGAAGGCTGCAAGCTGTTTCAGCCGCCCCTTGAGCACGTCGTGATAGTCGCGGTTGCGGGCATAGACGGAGATGGTGGCGCGATCCCTTCGCTGGAGCGATTGCAAGGGATCGCTTGCCGGACCATAGTTCAGTCCCGCGACGATGGCCGATCGCGCCTCGCTCCAGAGGCCCCTCGGGTGTTCGCGACGTTCGGGATCGCGGGCGAGCCAGTCCATCCCGCCATGCAGCCCTGCCCCGATGAACCTGCGATAGGCCGACGAACGTTCGACGGGGATGTCGGCATCGGCGATCCGCAATTCATCGATGCCGAGTGTGCGGGCCCGCTCGCGCAGGCGATCCTCAAAAGTCGAGATCGTCATAATGATCCGGCGGCTTCACCCCGACGATACGGTCCGCGAGCAGCGCGCGGAAGCTCGGACGCGACTTGATCCTCGAATACCAGTCATGCGCGGACGGAAAATCCTGCCATGGCACATCGCCCAGATAGTCGAGGACGCTCAGATGCGCCGCGGCGGCGATATCGGCCATGGTCAGCACGTCACCGGCGAGCCAGCGGCGATCTTCGTAGAGATGCGAGATATAGCCCATATGGCCGCGCAGGTTGGCGGCTCCGGCGCGCATCGCCTCGCTCGAGGGCGTGCCCACCCGGCGAAGACGCTTGAGCAGTTTCTCGCCGAAGAGGAGATCGGTCGCCTCGCGGCGGAACTTCACATCGAACCAGGCAACGAGACGGCGGGTTTCCGAGCGCTGTTCCAGGCTCTTTCCAAGAAGCGTTGTCTCCGGCCATGCCTCCTCGAGATAGTCGGCGATCGCCTGACTGTCGGGGATGGTGAGATCGTCATCGACGAGAACAGGCACCTCGCAGGCATGATTGAGCGCGATGAACGTGTCCTCGCGCTTCCACGGCTCGACATCGACGAGTTCGGCCGCCAGTTCCTTCTCGCGCAGCGCCACGCGGATTTTTCGGGAAAAAGGGCAGAGCGCGTGGTGATAGAGGGTGAGCATGAGGTTCCGTCCGAAAGCCTTTCGCCTGCGAAAAAAGCCCAGCCTCGCCGGGGCTTCAAGTGTTATCGACCTTCGCGTCGAAAGCGGCGGCCTCGCGATTGCGAACACGTTCGCGGTGAAAGACGTAGAGCCCGGAGGTCACGATGGTGACGATACCGACCCATGTCCAACCGTCGGGAAAGTGGCCGAAAATCAGAAGACCGAGCAGGGTGGCGCTGATGATCTCGAGATACTGAAACGGTGCCAAAAGGCTGGCCGGCGCGAGACGGAAGGCCTGGACGACGAGCAGGTGTCCGGTCGTGGCGACAATGCCGAGACCGGCCATGAGCAGCCACTCGCCGGAATCCGGCATCCGCGCCGCCAGCACCTCGATATCGAACAGCGCGCCTGCCACGAGGGCAATACCCATTGCCACGATTCCCGACAGCCCGGCGACGAACTGCATCACGATCGGATCGGTACTGGCGGCGAGCTTGCGGGTGAGGACGAGATAAGCGGCAAAGCAGCAGGCGGCACAGACCGGCAGCAGTGATGCCAGGCCGAATACCTCGTAGGAGGGGCGGATGATGACGAGCGCGCCGGCAAATCCGACAAGTACACCGAGCACCCGCCGCCAGCCTATGCTCTCGCCGAGGAAGATCGCAGAAAGAAGGGTGAGGATCAGGGGCTCGACGAAGAAGATGGAGATGGCTTCCGCAAGCGGCATGAAGCGCAGGGCGGCAAAGAAGAGGAGCGTGGTTACGGCGATGAGCACGCCGCGCATCGCCTGCAGATGCAACGGTCCCATGGACCGCGCATGCCCCTTGCGCAGGCGCCAGGGAATGATCGGGAACAGCAGCAGCGCCTGGAAGAGGAAGCGGGTCAAGGCGATCTGGCCGGGCGAATGCGTGGCTGTCAGCAGCTTTGCCAGCGCGTCGATACCCGGAATCCAGAGCATGGCGAGCGCCATGATGACCATACCCTTTTCAGTCTCGTTCTTCGGCAACATCGACGACCCGGCTCCCCGCAAAACACGAAGGATGCCGATGGCACGCGCCGCCGTCCGAGGCAAGCGGGCAGTTTCTCGATCGATATCCGGAAGATGGCGAAGGCGCCCATCGCGTTCCGGGACAAGCACAATACCAAAAATTGAGTAAAAGAATCCAATTTAATACCAATATGCTAATATTCTTTGAATCTCCTCCCGAATTGTCGATAGTCATCAATCAAACGTGCGATTGCGCACATTTTTTCGCGCCTTTCGAGCAAAATTGGTATTGTTATATTTGCAACAGGCCACGAACTTTGTTAGTGTCCTGGTCGTTCCGGGAGACATCTCCAGAAACGGGAAACCCGGAACCACCGTTCACGGTTCCGCCGAAGAGCGTTTCCGGGAACCAAATGAGAAGACGGTATTTTTTGCACTTTGAGAGTTTCGACATTCGACAAAAAAAAATACGCGACGACCTCCGAGAAAGGTGTTGCAAATCAACCACTGGTTGAATAATAAAATGGGCAGGCACCGGCTCTAATGAACAGACGCTTGATGAGGATTGACTCATGCTGTTGGCTGACACTTTGGATGCAGACGTGGATCCGGCCTTCGGTGAGTGGCCCGTTCCCGATGCCTGCCTCGCCGAGGATAGCTCAGGCTACAATTTCTGTCAGCCGGCGTTCCATCTCGTCCACCGCGGCGCGAACTGGAAGCATTGGCGAAAGCTCCGCCGCTCCTATCAGCGCGACGGCGAGCAGGCGCTGAGCGAATGCGACACGCTCGAAGCCCTTATCGCCTTCGCACTCGGCAGCTCGAAGCGCAATGCGACACTGGCGCGGATACTCCTCGACCGCTTCGGCGATCTCGCGGCGGTCTGCGGAGCCAGCCCGGCGCTCGTTCATGAAACCATCGGCCTGCCGCCACGCCAGTCCTACAGGATCTGCACCCTGCTTCGCCTCGTGCATGCTACCACGGTCAAGGTGATGCGCCGCGAAATCGTCGACCGGCCGGTCATCGGCTCCTACGACGCGGTCGTCCGCTACTGCCAGGCGCTCATGGCCGATCATCGCGAGGAGCAGTTCCGTATCCTCTTCCTGAACAAGAAGAACGTGCTGATCGCCGACGAACTGCATGGCCGCGGCACCATCGACCATGTCCCGCTCTATCCGCGCGAGGTGGCGAAGCGGGCGCTCGAGCTCGGCGCCAGCGCGATCATCATGGTTCACAACCATCCGAGCGGAGACCCGTCGCCATCGGCTACGGACATCGAGATGACGCGCAAGGTCACCGACGCGCTCCAGCTCTTCGACATGGTCGTCCATGACCACATCATCGTCGGTGCCGGCCGCCATCTGAGCTTTCGCTCGCAAAACCTGATATGAGGCGCGAACGTACCCCGAAGGGGCAGACCGCCGGCGGAGTCCCGATGCAGGCGTGATGTCCGGACAGACCGGGAGGAACGCTGCCGGACGGGTGCGCCAAAGGGTCCGACACGGGGGAAACAGGACATGACCGCGCTGCTCGAAGGCATCCGCGTACTCGATCTGACGAACGTTCTGGCAGGTCCATTCTGTTGCTGCCAGCTCGCCCAGTGCGGTGCTGAGGTCATCAAGGTCGAGATCCCGGGCCAGGGCGATCTCGCCCGACAGCTCGGCGCCGATCCGGACCTCAACGACCGCCTGATGGGCGCATCGTTCCTCGCCCAGAATGCCGGCAAGCGGTCGATCACCATCGATCTGAAGACGAAAGCCGGGCGCGCCGCCTTCGAGCGGCTCGTGGCTACGGCCGATGTCGTGGTCGAGAACTTCCGCCCCGGCGTCATGCGCAGGCTAGGTCTTGATCCCGCTCATCTGCGCTCGATCCGCCCTTCCCTCGTCTGCTGCGCCATTTCCGGATTCGGACAGGACGGTCCCATCGCCGGCAATCCCGCCTATGACCAGATCGTTCAGGGCATGGCCGGCGTGATGAGCGTGACCGGTGATGAAACGAGTGCTCCGCTTCGGGTCGGTTATCCGGTCGCCGACACGATGGGCGGCATCACCGCGGCCTTCGCCATTTCGGCCGCACTGGTGCGCGCCCGTTCGACGGGCATCGGCGAGACCATCGATGTCTCGATGCTCGAGAGCACGCTCGTCGCGATGGGCTGGGCGGTCTCCAACTGGCTCATCGCCGGCCGGCGGGCCGAACCGATGGGCAACGAGAACATGACCGCAGCGCCCTCGGGCACCTTCCGTACCGGCGACGGCCTTCTCAACATCTCCGCCAATCGCCAGAGCCAGTTCGAGACCCTCTGCCGCCTGATCGGCCGCGAGGAACTGATCGCCAATCCCGACTATGCCGGCCGCGAGAGTCGCAAACAGCATCGTATCGCCCTGCGCCGGCGGATCGAGGAGGGGCTTGAATCGAGGAGTGCCATCGAATGGTCGTCGATCCTCAACGCCGCCGGCGTGCCCGCGGGCGAAGTCCTGAGCGTGCCGGAAATCCTTGAACATCCGCAGGTCCGGGAACGGGGTCTCGTCCGCACGTTCGGACACGTTCCGGGCGTGGACCGCGAGGTGAAGGTGGTGCGCGCCGGCTTCCGTTTGCAATCGGGTGATCCGGCACCGGCGACACCGCCACCCGAACTCGGCGCGGATACCGACGACATCCTCCGCGAACTGGGATACACACCGGAGGAAATCGGGGCATTGCGCAAGGAGGGTGCGATATGAGCGGGAACTCTGCAAGCGAGGACTGGTGGCGCACCTCCATCATCGAGATGCAGCCGGGCATGATCCGCTACCATGGCTATGCGATCGAGGAGCTGATCGGCCGCATCTCTTTTCCCGCGATGATCTGGCTGATGCTCAAGGGCGAACTTCCCACAGACGGCGAAGCCGACCTGCTCGGTACGGCCCTGATGGCCGCCGTCGATCACGGCCCCCAGGCCCCGTCCATCGCCATCGCCCGCATGGCCATGACCTGCGGTGTGGGCATCAACAATGCCATGGCCTCGGCGATCAACGTGCTCGGCGACGTTCATGGCGGTGCCGGAGAACAGGCGGTGTCGCTCTACAATGCGATCGCCGCCCGGATCGATACAGGTGCCGGGTTCGAGGAGGCCGTCGGGGAGGCGCTCGAACGCGAACGCTATGTGCCGGGCTTCGGCCACCGTTTCCATCCGGTCGATCCGCGTGCGCCGAGGCTGATGCAGGTCGTTCGCGATCATGCGGCGAAGGGCACGGTCAGCGGCCGCCACGCCGATATCGCCGAAGCCGTCGAGGCAGCGATCGAACGGCGCAAGGGCAGACGGATTCCGATGAACATAGATGGCGCCACGGCCGTCATCTATGCCGAACTCGGCTTTCCGCCGGAACTCTGCCGCGGCCTCTTCGTCCTCTCGCGCTCGGTCGGGGCGATGGCGCATGCCTTCGAACAGATGCAGCAGGGCGGCCGCAACAAGGGGCCCATCCCACGCAACCTCATCTGGACCTATGACGGCCCCCCGGAACGCCAGCTGTCGGATCCCGCATGAAAGGGAAAACGCCCAGCCGTCCGAGATGCGCGCCAATTGTCTCACTGCATTGATTGTGCGCGCATCGAACAACCACCCCAGACCAGCAATGCCACACCGACGGTGACCCCGCCGAACGCAACCAGCTCGTCCGGCATCAGGGGAGGCAGCGACACCGGGATTGCGCCAACGGCATAGAGGAACGCCCCGATACGATTGGCCAAGCCCGCAGTCCAGCAGACCCGGAGCAGAAGAAATGCCGAAAGAAGGAAGGTTACGCCGACCACGAGGAACCATGGGCCGGCCACGGCAGCGGCCTCTCCCGCGATTTGCGGCGTGAGATCGGGAAATACCTGATTCCCCAGAAAGGTCACAACAACCAGTCCCGCCAGCCCGAGCATACCCAGCAGATAGGCCGCAAGGGCGATGGCGGTCCGGCTTCGCAACGACAACCAGAAGCCGGGGAAACCGACCAGTCCGAAGACCGGGACGAGCACCCCCAGACCGGGGCTGATCTGCGGCGCAAGCGCGTCAAGAACCGTGTCGGCGATATAGGCCGCACCGGCAAGACACAGCATCACCCCGGAAAGCCTGGCAAACATGTCGGAATTCATGATAGCACCCAAAATAAGAGACGATATCCAATATAGGACATATCTTATATGACTTGTCCAGCATGATCGGAACGCCATGTCCCTGCATTTTGCGATACTCGGTCTGCTGACCTTTGAGCCGATGTCCGGCTACACACTGAAAACGCGCTATTTCGACCGCTCGGTCGCCCATTTCTGGCCTGCGGATCAGTCGCAGATCTACCGAACCCTGCAAAGCCTGGAACGCTCGGGCGAGGTGGAAGGCCATATCGTGGCCAGCGACACACGCCCGAAAAGCCGGTTGTATGCGATCACCGAAGCTGGCCGCACGGCGCTGGTAGCCTGGCTGGCGCAGGATCGACCCGTCGCGGTGCAGCGCGACGACTTTCTGGTGCAGCTCTACTTCGCCCGCCTGTTGAGCCGCGATCAGGTGCTGGCGATGCTGCAGGCGCGGCTTGACCAACATGTCCGGCAGAGGGACTATTTCGACACGCTTGAAATACCCGAGGCCACCAGCGACGAGATGCGGCGCCAGATCGTGTTCGGCGGCCTGACCCTGGATTTCGCGCGCCGGCGTGAACGGATGATGATCGCATGGATCGAGGCTTGCATTGCCGAGATATCCGGTCTTCCCGACGCCGGATCGCCGTTTGCCTGATTGCAGGATCAGACTCTGCCGGATCGGCGTCTCTGATCGCTGTCCGTGTCAGGACGGTCCGGATCCAGGCGACAGGGCTCCCGGTGCCGCGTCGTCGCGGGGCAGTACGGAGAAGGCGGCATTCGACCAGTTTGGCAATTCATCACCGTACCTGCTCCTGATACGGCCCGACATGGTTCGATAGAGCATCTGCGGATCACAGTCGTCGGCGGAGTTGTCAATGACATAGGCCCGGTCAGCGATCCGCAGGGCGCGCAGGAGATTGGCGACGGAGCGGTGATAGCGCTCGACGATCTTTTCCTTTGGAACATCATGCCCGCCGGATTGCACGCGGCGTATCACGCGCGCAATGTTGATGGAGGGATCGGCCGTGGCGACAAAGAAAAAGCGTATGAAGAATCCGGCATTCTGCGCCCGCGTCAGATCGTCGATCCGCTTTTGTGTCGAGAAGACCGTCTCATAGGCAAAGTTCTCGCCATTTCCGAGACAGGTTGTGCGCAATTCGTCGGCATATTCGGCAGCCTGCAACACGGCGCGCGCAGAATTCCAGTCGCCGAAACGGTCTCGGGCGATCTCATCGGCATTGATGTAGGCGGCACCGCGCGTCCAGCCATGGCCGAGGAGCTTTTTTGCCAGAGTGGTCTTCCCGGATCCGTTGGGCCCGGCAATGACGGACATGACCGGTCTCGGCGCCTCGGTCATCAGGATTTGTCGAAGCTCGATCCTGGCAAATGCGGACCCTGCTTTCCTCGTTCACCCTGCTGCCCGGCAGGGCTGCCATTCGCTCCATGGAGGCGAGCACTCTCGGCCCGGACATCATCACCAACCGCACGGAAGAGACGCTCGAAATCCCCGTCGGTCGGCTCGCAGGATGGAACGTTCAGATTGATGCGCTTTTCACTCATGTTCCTGTGATACCATATCGGACACGATGCGCAAATTTTACAGTTCTGGCAGAACGCTCACTTCTCGCTGCTGATGTCGAGATCTCGATGGATGGCCGCTGCTGCTGCATGGACAGTATTTTCATGGAGCGCTTCGTTCAAACACCGGAGAAGACTGGCTTCACGAAGACCTCGTGCAGGCGCAAGGGAAACCTCACCGGTGGGGGACGAAGGAACCCCGGCCGCGCTGTGTTCAGGCTGGTGGTTGCACAGGGACGCGAACCGAGTGGAGGTGGTTGAACGTGTCGTGGATGTTGGCTGCCTCGGCACGCAGATAGGAGAGAAGTGCCTCGCCATTGGCCGTCAGGGTTCCGCCAGCGAGCAGATTCCGCTCGAGCCACTCGACCTTTGCGACATCGATGCAATCGGGGGACGGGCCAGCAAGGAGGAGATGCATCGCGACGGCCTTGATGAAGAGATCGCGCCAGGCGGTATCATTGGCAGCGCCGTCGGTGGCATGGTCGATTTCGATCAGCCAGCACGCCTCGCACTCGGAGATCCTCATTCCGTCCTTGCCGGCATGTCCGTAGACCAGCCTGCGGATGGCCTCGACGTCATGCCGGTCGACCGCACCCGCGGTCCTCGCACCTTCACCGTACATCGCGGTATTGCTGGTCCTGACGCTGTGCGCAACCGCCGCGCGAGTGAAATCATGGAGCTCCTCCGGGCAGGAGCGTGCCTGAAACAGGATGTTGAGAAGGAGGCGGAGTTCGGTCGGATCGGCGATGGCGCCGTTGGCGAGAATGCCCTTCTTGAGAAAGGCAACATCCTCATCAGTCAGCGAGAAATCATCACGCCCTTCGCGAAAATAGTCGGTCAGTGCCTCGACATACAACTCATCCCAGGCCGGATGCCGCTTGACGATCGCATGCTCGAGCGCAAATAGCGTCTCCGCCTCGACACGCCGGATCACCCCGTCCGCATATAGCCCCTGTCGCATGGCAAGCACATCCCGCGGCGTGATCTGGCCGCGCTCGGCTATGCGAAGCGCAAGCCGGGACAGGTTTTCCGGCGTCCGGGTTTCGTCGGCGGTTTGAAGCATGGCTGGCCCCGAGAGCGGTGACAGGCCGACAAGCGGCCCCCGATGCCCGAACTTTCTCGCGAAAGGGTTAGCAATCGGTTAACGGGGACCCGAATTATTCACGACTGCCTGGCATCACCTTCCCCGGGGTTGCGGCGTGTCGAAAACAGATTGAAAAAGCACCGTGATTTCAACACTTTGCAATAAGTCAGGATTTGCCGACGAAGCCAACGGCGGATGGGTCAGCGGGTGGGGAAGACGCCGGACATGACGCGGAATCCGTCGATGCGCTTGAAGCGGTCGAGCCAGCGGCGGACGGACGGGCATTCCTCGCGCGAGAGGTCGGCATCCTCGCTGAGCATGACATAGGGAAAGCAGGCAATATCGGCGATCGAGGCGTTCTCGCCGGAGGCGAGCCAGCCGTGCGCCTCGCGTTCCTGAAACCACAAGTGGGCGTCGAGGATGCGCAGGAGCTCGCGGCCGCGCCGGCGGGCGGCATCGGCGTCGAGCTCGAAGAGAAAGGCGTCGTGCAGGCGGGCGGCACCGATGGAACCCGTGAGTTCGCCGGCAAACGCGAGCCACTGGGCGATCTCGCCGTCGCGCCTCGGGCTCGTGCCGAACCCCCATGACCCACCCTTGTCGAAGGTGCTGGCGAGGTAGGTCAGGATTGCCTGAGCGTCGCGGATGACGAAGCCGTCATGGTCGAGCACGGGAAGCTGGGCGAGCGGGTTGATGGCACGGAACGCCTCGCTTCGATGTTCGAGGCCCGGATAGAAATCGACATGGCGCGTCGTGTACCCGACACCGAGAAAACCCAGCATCAGCCGGATCTTGTAGCAATTGCCGGAGAGTTCGTAGTCATGGAGGGTGATCATCTCAAAGATCCAGAACGATACGGCCGCGACCGCGCGACACGCAGGCCATCATGCACCTGTTTGCAGCCTTTTCCGCATCGCTCAGCCAGACGTCCTGATGGTCGATCTCACCCTCGATCACATCGACCCGGCAGGTCCCGCACGCACCCTTCTCGCAGGATGTGGGAATGTCGATGTCATGCTCGCGCAACACCTCGACGATGGAACGCCCGGACGGCACCTCCACCGTGACGGCCGAGCGGGCCAGCGCCACGGTAAAACTTCCTGAGCGGTCGAGTTTGCGCTCGTTGGCGAAATATTCGAAATGGATCTGATCGTCCTGCCAGCCGGCACCCGCAGCCGTCCCGCGCACCGTGTCCAGCATCGCCGGCGGTCCACAGACATAGAGCTCCTCCTTCTCGCCCTGATCGGCGAGAATGCGCGCAAACGCGGCGGAACTGGCCTCGGCGTCGAGACCGGTGTGGACATGCACGGCGCCGCCGAGCGCCTTCAGCTCATCCGCGAACGGCAGGCCCTCGCGTGAACGGGCAAAGACGTGCAGCTCGAACGAGACACCGGAAAGGCGGAGCGTGCGGGCCATGGACAGAAGCGGTGTCAGACCGATACCGCCGGCGATCAGCCGCGTGTGCAGCTGGTCGCGGCGCAGCGGAAAATTGTTGCGCGGCTCGGAGAGCGCCAGCACATCGCCTTCCTGAACCGTGTCGTGCAGGGCAGCGGAGCCGCCACGCCCGTCCGTCTCGCGCTTGACGCCGATCACGAGTCCGGTCGTGTCGTCGGGGCCGTTGGTGATGGAATATTGCCGGACCAGGCCGTTGGGCAGATGGACATCGACATGCGCGCCGGGCTGGAAGGCAGCGAGCGGCCCGTCGATCGGGACGAGGCGGAAGGCCATGACATCTGGCGCCACGCACCATTTGCGCTCGACCCTCATCCGCCGCGTGGAACCTCGCCGCCGGCGTTCGGGAACCTTTGCGAGTTCCTCGGACACGGGCCGGAATTCTGCGGCGATGGGCTGCGGGACATCCGGGTGTTCGCGCTCGAGCCTGTCGCGGAGCATGGCGAATTCATGATCCAGCGCCCGCAGCCGGGCGATATCCGCATCGGCTCCCGCATCGAGAATGCCGCGAATGACCGTCACACCGGCATCCACCGGCTGCAGGAACAGGGTGAGAGCACGCGCCTCGTCGCGAAAGTGGAAGGGAGAGCAGCCCGCCGCCCCGCCCGCTTCGAGCGCGCGTCTCACCGTGTCGTGCGCGACGGCGACGGACATCTGGCGAAGCAGCGTGCCGCCGGCCGGAATATCCGCGATCACGGCGTTTCCGGCATCGCCGTCGAGCGCCACCCAGACCAGCCCGTGACGCTCCAGCGAGGGATAGACATGACTGCAGACGGTGCGCGCCGGCGCATCGGCGGGATGGGCCGGAATGTAGGTACAGCCGGCGGAACGGTTGGCGTAACGCCAGCCGTGATACTGGCAGAGCAGCTCGTGACCGAGATTGCGGCCAATGGTGAGCCGCACGCCGCGATGCAGGCAGCGATTGACCCAGACATTGACATGGCCGTCATCGGCACGCCAGCAGGCCAGTTCCTGACCCCACAGGCGGCCGTGAAACACATGGCGCGGAGCGAGATCGGTGGAACTTGCTACGGGGTGCCAGCCACGTTTCTGATCGTCGGTGAGCGCCATGGTTCAGCCAGCCTGCGCAAGCGTGCCGTAGGCAACGTTCTTCGCCCGAAGCCAGCGGCGGTAGAAGATCGACGAGCGGTCGGCGCGGATGGGGGTCTCGGCGCGCGGATCGAGCGGCAGGCGCCTGGGCAACTGGTTTTCGAGAATGGGCTTGTCCTGACCGAAGATGCTGAGCTGGAAGTGACGGATATCGGTCGTCGAACTGGTATCGTCGACCACCGACATGAGCGTATGCGCGAACGTGTGTTCCTCGCTCATCGGCTGGGCGAACATGGCGATCACGTCGAAGCGGCCTCTATCGAACGGGCAGGACTTGTAGAGAACCGCACAATAGGGATGCGGAACGCGATAGATATATTCGATGTCGGCACCGCCGGCCGACGCTGCCGCCGCACGCGGCTGGTAGAACCGGCAATCGGTGGCGATGACCTCGTCCTTCTCCTCGTCGATCCGCACATCGTATTCCTTTACCTCGGTGTGCGGCTCCTCGCCGAGCAGGCCGGTGTGGACGAAGGGAAAATGCCCCATGTCGAGGAAGTTCTCGATGCAGCGAGGTGCGGATGTGCGCACCGCCACCGAGCCGGTGACGACGTTGACCCGGTCCGGCTCGTCCGCTTCGCGAATGTCGAAGAGCGGCCTTTCGGGCGTCCCGAGTGTGGTCCAGAGGAAGCCGTAGCGGGCAAGGAGCGGCAGCGGGTGGCCGTCATCGCATTCGGCCGAGAGCGCTCCGCCGGCGTCCCGCTTCAGCCCGAGACGCCGATCGAGCAGTCGGGTCGCCTTGACGGCGCCCGCTTTCAGCTCCTCGTCGATACCGACGACATGCCACTGATGGAGAATGACCGGGTCGTTCATCGTCTGCATTCCCGCTGCTGGCCACATGATCATGACCGCATGAACCGAGACGGGCCGGCCGGCAATCCCGCACGACCGACCCATCAGGTCCGATTGTCACCGGATTCCGGCTATTGTGGCAGTTCGCCCTTCACGCCCTCGACATACCAGTTCATGCCGGCGAGCTGCTCGTGGCTCATCCGCTCGCCTTCGGGGATGACGATCTCGCCCGCCTGATTGGCGATCGGACCGGTGAAGGGGTGGAACGAATCGTCGGCGATGGACGAGGCGATGCCGAGCGCTTCCGCGGCGACATCGGCCGACACTTTCTCATTGATCGGCGAGAGTTTCAGCATGCCGTCCTGCATCCCGCCCCAGTGATCGTGGGGCTTCCAGGTACCGTCCATGGCTTCCTGCGTGCGCTTGATGTAATACGGTGCCCAGTCGTCGATCACCGCGGTCACATGCGCGTCCGGCCCGAAACGGCTCATGTCGGAGGCCTGACCGACCGCCCAGATGCCCTTTTCCTCGGCAACCTGCATGGCTGCCGGGCTGTCCGTGTGCTGGATGATGAAATCCACACCCTGGTTGATCATCACTCGCGCGGCATCGCCTTCCTTTGCCGGATCATACCAGCTGTTCACCCAGATGATGACGAGTTCGGCATCGTCGCGGACGCTCTGCAGACCGAGCTGGACGGCATTGATGTCGCGCACCACCTCGGGAATGGGAAAGGAGGCGATGTAGCCCACCTTGCCGGACTTCGACAGCTTGCCGGCGAGAAAACCGGAAATGTAGCGGCCCTGATAGGTGGTCGTCAGATAGTTGGCGACATTGTCGCGCTGCTTGTAGCCCGTGGCATGCTCGAACTTCACCTGCGGAAACTGCCGCGCGACCTTGTCCGTGGCGTTCATGAAACCGAAGGAGGTGGTAAAAATCAGGTCATTTCCGCTGGAAGCAAGCTGGCGGATGACACGCTCGGCATCGGGACCCTCTGAAACGTTCTCGACGTAAGTCGTCTCGACCTTGTCACCGAAATGCTCCTCGAGCGCCAGCCGGCCCTGGTCGTGCTGATAGGTCCAGCCATGATCGCCCACCGGTCCGACATAGACGAAACCGATCTTGAACGGATCCTCGGCCAGAGCCGGGGATGCAGCGAACGCGGCAAGGGTTGCCGCCTGCAACAGGATGCGACGCGAAAACATGAGGGCTGTTCCTTGTTTCGTGACAGGGAGTGCGCAAGCAGGTTGCCCCAGACGCAAAGCGTTTGGCAATAGGCTGAGGTATCTCCGAGATGTTTCAGGCGGGAGCAAACCGCCGCGCCGGCACTCCCCGCCCGGCGGCGCGGTACATGCGGCAACCGGTGTCACCGCCGGGGCCGAGCCGCCACGCCATGAGCATGATCCCCGCCGCAAGCAACGCCGGCAGCAATGCCAGCAGGCTGCCGAAGGCCCAGAGACCGCCCGCGCCGGCAAGCGAGATGGTGACACCCGCCTCGCACAGCGCGGCGATGCGCGAGGTCGTCTGGCGGTGGCGGAAATGACTGCGCCGCGCCTGTCCCCGGAACCAGAGCTGGATGGCGGTGGCGGCGGCACAGGCGATCATCACCGTCACCAGTGCGACCGCCGCCGAATGCGGAGAATGCACCGCCAGAAGGATGATGACCGGAAGGGCGACGAGGCCCACCGCTCCCGCCACCGCCTCGACCTTCGCCCGCAGGATCCGTCCGGGTGCCAGGGGGGCGCTTGCGATCAGGTCGGGCGCATCCTCGCCTGAGACGGTCAGCCATGCGAGCCCCCCGGCAAGCTGGCCGGTCGCCATGACCAGCACCGGAACGACCAGAATGCCGGGATTCCCGCCGGAACCGAACTGTGTCCAGAGGATGGCTGCCGGCGGGATCAGATAGAAGATCTGCATGAGGGATTGCGAAACCAGCCAGGGATCGCGCAGCAGCAGCAACCATTCCTTCTGCCGCAGCGTTCGCGTCGGATTGTCGACGGCAAACCGATGGCGACGGCCACCCGTACCACGCTGCATCCGTGACGCCGCCGAAGCCGCGAGCACAATCGACGCGAACCGGCGGTGCATGAAGACAATGACACCGGCGAGCATGAGCGTACCGGCGACGATGACAGTGAGAAGCGGTGCGGTCTCGCCGGCAAGCGCGCGCACGGGCCACCAGAAAAGGCTGCTCTCCCCGGGCGCAAGCGCCATCACGCCGTCGGAGCGGAAGAACCGGACACGCGAATAGCCCTGCATCGACAACACGGCGGCGAGATTGACCCCGACGATGAACGCAGCACCGATGACCGCCGCGACGATCTGCGCGATCAGGCGTGTGCGCCGCGCACCGAATGCCCCGAACAGGAAGCAGGCGACGAGCACCGCCAGCGCCGTCGACGCCATGGAAAGTGCCGGCAGGACCAGATAGGCGGCGAGCCAGGACACGCCGTTGAGTGCCGCCATCACATTGATGAAGGCGGCGGCTGCCAGCATCATCATGCCGCCGGAGGTGAGCGCGATCGCGCCGATACGCACGGCCGACACCGCACCGGCATCGACCGGCGAGGACAGGAGCAGGTCGAGATCGCCTCGGGCGTAGAAGACACGGGTGACCTGCTCGATCGCCTGCGAGAGCATGACAGCGAATGTCAGGACCAGACTGCCGCCAAGCGGCACGAGAACGGCGCGGTCGAGGACGAGACCGTCGCGGCTCGCCGGCTCGATGATGCACCATGCGACGAGATGGGCGAAGGCGATGGCGAGGGTAAGCCAGAAGACGACGATCCGCGTCTTCCAGCGCCGTCGCGCGGTCAGCATCGCATGCAGGTCACGCCATGCGAGGCGCAGCTCATGGGCGGCGATCAGGCGAAGATCCGGACCTCCCCTCAAGACACGGGCTCCCCCTCCGCAACGAGTGCGAGAAACACGTCCTCGAGCGTCGATTCCCGCTGTCCCGAGCGGGTCCGGAGATCGTCCAGCGTTCCCTCGGCGACAAGCCGTCCTCCCCGGATCATACCGATCCTCTGCGCCATGCGCTCGGCAACCTCGAGAATATGCGTGGTGAGGATGACGGTAGCACCATCGCGCACGCGGGCGAGAAGGACATCCTTGACCCGTCGCGCCGCGTGCGCGTCGAGGCCCGTGAGCGGCTCGTCGAGGATGATCAGCTTCGGGTCATGGACGAGGGCACCGGCGAGCGCCACCTTCTGCCGCATCCCCTTCGAAAAGCTCTCGCAACGCTCGTTCGCCTGCTCCCCGAGTTCCAGAAGCTCGATCAGTTCGCGGGCTGCATGTTCGGCGACGACCCGGTCCATCTGCCAGAGACCGGCCACCAGTTCGAGATATTCGAGCGGGGTGAGGCGTTCGTAGATCATCGGCTCGTCGGGAACCCAGGCGGTGATCCGCCGCGCTCCGACCGGATCGGCCAGCGCGTCGATACCGAAAATGCCGATCGAGCCCGCATCCGGCGGCAGGAGCCCGGCGATCATGCGCAATGTGGTGGTCTTTCCCGCACCGTTTGGCCCCAGCAGCGCGTAGAAAGCGCCCGGTTCGACGTCGAGATCGAGATTGTCCACCGCCGGCCGGTCATAGACCTTGGAGAGGCCCCTGATGGAGAGCGCAGGGTGTGATCCGGTCATGACCGTGCTTCCGCTGTAGACGTCCGGCACCCGGTGCTACACCATCGGCACTAACAAAACGTGAACGGATCGCAATGCCCCCCTCTCGCGACGGGACCATTCGCCGGCAAATCGTCCGCCCCGCATATCGGCGAGTTGACACGGTTTCGGCAATCGACAAAGCTCCGCCGGCGCCCGTCTACGGCGGACCGATCTTCGCCGGGCGCGCGGTTTTGACTATGGCCCACCGGCCCGGCAGCGGCGAGGAAAGAGCTGAAGATGAACGGACGTCTGGTCTTTGCACTGGTTGCGGGTTTCAGCGGTCTGTTCGCGGCGGATGCGGATGCCGTACCGGATCACTATGACTATCCGTTCGACAATCCCTATGTGGCGACCGTCGTCAACACACCGCCCGACCAGCGGGCGGAGTTCAAGTTGCCGGATACCATCGACGAGGGCGGAATCGAGCCGTTCGCCGAGCGCGTCACACCGGATGTCTTCTGGTATGCGGACGAACTCCGGTATCTGACCGCGATCCAGGATCGCCCGGCGCCCCTCGTGTTCGTGATCTCGGGTACCGGCTCGAACCACAAGACGCCGACCGCGATCGCCCTTGCTTCCACCCTCTATGCCGGGGGAGCGCATGTCGTCACGCTGCCGTCGCCGACACAGATGAATTTCATCGTTGCCGCGTCGACCCATTCACGACCCGGCTATACCGACGACGATGTCGACGATCTCCTGCGCGTGATGACGATGATCCGCGACGATCTCGTCGAGGACGGTACACGCATCGACGGTTACGGGGTCACCGGCTACAGCATGGGCGCGTTCCATGCGGCGATGGTGGGTGAGCGGGACTCCCGCGATCACGTCTTCGATTTCGATCGTGTCGTCCTGGTCAATGCGCCCGTGAGCCTCTACGAATCGGCGATGCGGCTCGACCGGATGCTGCTCGAGGGAATCCCCGGCGGCATGGCCCATTTCGACAGATTCTACGAGGAGTTCACCCGCCGTCTCGCCAACATCTATGCCGCCGACGAGGGACTCGATTTCACCGGCGATTTTCTCTACCGGATCTATGAGAAGATCGACGGTGATGTTTCCGACCAGCAGCTCAAGGCGCTGATCGGCCTGTCTTTTCGCCTGATCGGCAGCAATCTGGCATTCACCAGCGATGTGATGAACCATGCCGGATATGTGGTATCGCCGGATCTGGAACTCGGGGTGACCTCGAGGCTGGACAAGTATTTCAAGGTTCTCGGACGGCTCAGCTTTTCCGACTATGTCGAGGAACTGTTCTTCCCGCTGTTCGAGGCGGATCATCCCGGGATCGCCCGGCAACGGGCGATCGAGCGGTCGAGCCTGCGGTCGATCGAGGACTATATGCGGAACAACGCCAACGTGTTCCTTTTGCACAATCGGGACGATATCATCCTCGGCGAAGGTGACATCCCGTGGTTCGAAAGCGTCTTCGGCGGGCGGGCGACCATCTTTCCCAACGGGGGCCACATGGGCAATGTGTACCACCACGCCTTCATCGCGACCTTCGCCAGCCAGTTCGGCGGGGAGAACGGGCGATGAGATCCGTTCTGCCGAAGCTCGCCCTCGCGACACTTCTTCTTTCCGGCTGCGCGGGCACCCCGGACCGCCCGCTGACGCCGGCCCGACATGTGATCGACGAGATCGAAAGGCCGGATGACGGTTTCCCGAGCGACATCTATGACCCGTTCGAGGGCTTCAATCGCGGTTCCTACACCTTCAATGCGAAATTCGACGAATATGTCTTCCTGCCCGTCGTGTATGGCTACCGCGCGGTCATGCCCGATGTCCTCGAGGATCGCGTCCACGATTTCTTCTCCAATCTCAGCGAGATCCCGACCTTCGTCAATTCGCTGCTGCAGCTCAATTTCGACCATGCAGGTCGTGCCGCCCACCGTTTCCTCGTCAACAGCACGGTGGGCCTGCTCGGTTTCGTCGACATCGCCACCCTCACCGGAACCGAACAGGAGCGTGAAGATTTCGGCCAGACGCTCGGTGTCTGGGGGTTGGGCGAAGGACCCTATATCGTGCTGCCGATCCTCGGCCCGTCGAATCTCAGGGACGCGACCGGGCTTGCGGTCACGGCCGTCGCCACCGCCGCCGCCGTTCCCCCCGATGTCAGCGACACGACGGCCTACGAGGCGACCGCCTACGGCCTTCGGCCGATCGACACGCGCAACAATGTGGCTTTCCGCTATTACTCAAGCTCATCGCCATTCGAGTACGAGCTCGTGCGCCTGCTCTACACGCAGAAACGCCAGTTCGACATCCTGCGCTGACGCAATTCCCGATCGTCCAGGCTATTCCGCCTGAACAAGAAAAGTTCTAATCAGTTCCCTGAACTCTGACGCTTGCCGGGGAGAGAAGCGCAATGACCGTTCCGTCGCCAACCGTCCGCCTGAACGAGGTCGACAATGTCGTCGTCGCCCGCAGGGCGATCGAGGCCCATGTCGATATTCCGGGCGAGAATGTGAGGACCGCAGCGGCGATCCCGGCCGGTCACAAGGTCGCAACCCGCGCCATTGCCCGTGGCGAGCCGGTGCGGCGCTATGGCCAGATCATCGGCTTCGCCAGCGCCGACATCGCCGCCGGCGACCATGTCCATGTGCAGAATGTGGAGATGCAGGATTTCGAGCGCGACTATGCCATCGGTCAGGACGCGAAACCGCTCGCCATGGTGGCCGAAACCGACCGGGACACGTTCGAGGGCTTCGTCCGTCCATCGGGCAAGGTCGGCACGCGCAATTATATCGGCATTCTCTCGTCGGTGAACTGTTCGGCATCGGTCTGCAAGTTCATCCAGCAGACCTTCCCCAAGGAGATGCTGGCGGATTTTCCGGGCGTCGACGGTGTCGTTGCCCTCACCCATTCCACCGGCTGCGGCATGGCCGATCGCGGCGAGGGTTTCTCCGCGTTGCAGCGCACGCTCTGGGGCTATGCCCGCCATCCGAATTTCGCCGGCATCCTGATGATCGGGCTCGGTTGCGAGGTCAACCAGATCGACTTCCTGCTCGAAGCCTACGGCATCAAGCGCGGCGAACTGTTCCAGCACATGACCATGCAGGAAACGGGCGGCACGCGAAAGACCATCGAGCGCGCGGTCGGCATGATCCGCGAGATGCTGCCGCATGCGGCGCAGGCGAGGCGCGAGCGGGTCCATGCGAGCGAGCTGTCGGTGGCGCTGCAATGCGGCGGTTCGGACGCCTATTCGGGCATCACCGCCAATCCCGCACTGGGCTATGCGACCGATCTTCTCGCGGCGCAGGGCGGTACGGGCATTCTTGCCGAGACACCGGAGATCTATGGCGCCGAGCATCTCCTTACCCGCCGCGCCGCGAAGCCGGAGGTCGCGGAAAAGCTGATCGAGCGGATCAAGTGGTGGGAACATTACACTGCCTCCAACGGCGGCGAGATGAACAACAATCCGTCGCCGGGCAACAAGGAAGGCGGGCTGACGACCATTCTTGAAAAATCGCTCGGTGCCGCGGCCAAGGGCGGTACGACCAATCTCAATCAGGTGCTCAGATATGCAGAGCCCGCGACCGAGCGCGGTTTCCTCTTCATGGACAGTCCCGGCTACGACCCGGCATCGGTCACGGGTCAGGTGGCGTCGGGAGCGAACATCGTCGCATTCACGACAGGCCGCGGCTCCTGCTTCGGCTACAAGCCGGCGCCGTCGATCAAGCTCGCTACCAACACGACCATGTACGAGCGCATGGAAGAGGACATGGATATCAATTGCGGCGATATCCTCTCGGGCGATGCGACCATCGAGAGCAAGGGCCGGGAAATCCTCGACCTGCTCCTGAAGGTGGCGTCCGGCGAGAAGAGCAAGTCCGAAGCGCTCGGCATCGGCGACCACGAATTCATTCCGTGGCAGATCGGTGCGGTGATGTAGGGCGGCGTGCCTGCAAAGGAGGGCGTCGCGCCGGCAAAAGAGTTTCCCCGGCTGTTCTGTAGTTGAAGGGTCGAAAATTCGCAGTGGAGTAGACGCCCGCCATGCAGCGATATTCGATCGTCTCGATCGCCCGCAACGCGCTGACCGGCCATCGCAACTGGCAGCGCGCCTGGCGCAGCCCTGAACCCAAACCGTCCTACGATGCGGTCATCATCGGCGGTGGCGGGCACGGGCTGGGCACGGCCTATTATCTGGCGAAGGAACACGGTCTCACCAACATCGCGGTGCTGGAAAAAGGCTGGCTCGGCGGCGGCAATACCGGCCGCAACACGACGATCATCCGCTCGAACTATCTCTATGACGAAAGCGCCGCCCTCTACGACCATGCGGTGAAGCTCTGGGAGGGCCTGTCGCAGGAGCTGAACTACAACACCATGTACAGCCCGCGCGGCGTGATGATGCTCGCGCACAATGTCCATGACGTGCAGGTGTTCAAGCGTCATATCTACGCCAACCGCCTCAATGGCGTCGACAATGAGTGGCTGACGCCCGAGCAGGCGAAGGCGTACTGCCCGCCACTCGATATCCGTCGCGACGCCCGCTATCCGGTCATGGGTGCGGCCCTGCAACGGCGTGGCGGCACGGCCCGTCACGATGCTGTCGCCTGGGGCTATGCGCGCGGCGCGGATGCGCTGGGCGTCGATATCATCCAGAATTGCGAGGTGACGGGCATCCGCCGCGACGGCGACAAGGTGATCGGCGTCGAGACCATGCGCGGCTACATACAGGCGCCGAAAGTCGGCGTGGTCGCCGCCGGCAATACCACGGTAGTGATGGACATGGCCGGTGTCAGGATGCCGCTGGAGAGCTATCCCCTGCAGGCACTTGTCTCCGAGCCGGTCAAGCCGGTCTTTCCGTGTGTCGTCATGTCGAACACCGTGCACGCCTATATCAGCCAGTCGGACAAGGGCGAGCTCGTCATCGGCGCCGGTACCGACCAGTTCACCTCCTATTCGCAGCGCGGCGGCTTCCACATCATCGAGCATACGCTCGAAGCCATTCTTGAACTGTTCCCGGTCTTCTCGCGCATGCGCATGCTGCGCCAGTGGGGCGGCATCGTCGATGTCACCCCGGATCGAAGTCCGATCCTCGCCAAGACTCCGGTGCGTGGTCTCTATGTCAATTGCGGCTGGGGCACGGGCGGCTTCAAGGCGACGCCAGGTTCGGCGCATACCTTCGCCCACACCATTGCCCGCGACGAACCGCACCCGATCAACGCGCCCTTCACGCTGGAACGCTTCCGCACCGGCCGGTTGATCGACGAGGCGGCCGCAGCCGCCGTGGCGCATTAGGGGCTGGGAGGAACAACTGTCATGCTCTTGATCGAATGCCCCTTTTGCGGCCCGCGCGCGGAGACCGAGTTTCACTGTGGCGGGCAAGCTCATATCGTGCGGCCTTCCAACGATGTCGATGATACGGCTTGGGAGAGTTACCTGTTCATCAGGAATAATCCGAAGGGAATCCATGCCGAGCGCTGGGTGCACAATCATGGCTGCGGCCGCTGGTTCAATGCACTGCGCGATACGGTGAGCGACCGCTTTCTGGCGATTTATGCGATGGGCGAAAAACCGCCTGCCATCGACGGTCTCGAGGATGGGAACGACAAGCGATGACCCAGTCCCACCGTCTCGCCAGTGGCGGGCGCATCGACCGCAGCAAGGCCGTTCGCTTCACCTTCGACGGTCACAGCTTCGATGGATTTGCCGGCGACACCCTCGCCTCGGCCCTTCTCGCGCATGGCGTCCATCTCATGGGCCGGAGCTTCAAGTATCATCGCCCGCGCGGCCCGATTGCCGCCGGCAGCGAGGAACCCAATGCGCTGATCCAGCTCGATGACGGCAATGGCCGCACCGATCCCAACACGCGCGCGACGGTGATCGAGCTGTTCGCCGGACTCAGGGCGGAAAGCCAGAACCGCTGGCCGTCGCTGGAACGCGATGTCGGCGTCATCAACGACCTGTTCTCGCCGATGTTTCCGGCGGCCTTCTACTACAAGACGTTCATGTGGCCGAAGAGCTGGTGGGAGTCGGTCTACGAGCCGTTCATCCGCGCTGCGGCCGGCCTCGGCCACGCGCCGACCATGGCCGATCCCGACCGTTACGCCCACCGTCATGCGCATTGCGACCTGCTGGTCGTCGGTGCCGGCCCGGCGGGCCTTGCAGCCGCCCTTGCTGCGGGCCGCAAGGGCGGGCGGGTCATTCTCGTCGACGAGAACAACGCGCTCGGCGGCTCGCTTTTGAACGATGCGGACGGACCGCTCGAAGCGTGGCTGGCCGAGGTGTCGAGCGAGCTTGCCGGCCTCGACCATGTGACCGTGCTGACGCGCACGACGCTCACGGCCTATTACGATCACAATTACCTGACCGCCCTCGAACGGATCACCGACCATACAGGCCTGGTGGACGGAAAAAGCCCGCGCCAGCGCTTGTGGCGGATCCGCGCCGGCCGGGTGGTGCTGGCCACCGGTGCCATCGAACGGACACTGGTCTTCGCCGGCAACGACAGGCCGGGCGTCATGCTGGCATCCGCCGCGCGCACCTATCTTCATCGTTACGCCGTGTTGGTTGGCCGCACCCCTCTGATCTTCACGAACAATGACAGCGCCTACAGGGCAGCGCTCGACATGCGGGCAGCCGGAACCTCGATCGCCGCAATCGTCGATATCCGCAGCAATCCGCAAGGTGCGTTGATCGATGCAGCGCGCGGGGACGGCATCCGCATTCACACGGGCTCGGTCGTCGTCGGAACCGACGGGCGGCACCGCGTGCACCAGGCATCCATCGCCCGGATCGGTGCGGATGGACGGTTGAGCGAAACGCTGGGCCGGCCACTCGCCTGCGACTGCGTGCTGATGTCCGGCGGCTGGAATCCGAATGTGTCGCTGTTCTCGCAGGGCCGCGGCAGGTTGCGTTTCGATGATGCGCTCGCCGCATTCGTGCCGGATCGCGCGATGCAGGCGGTGGAATGCGCAGGGGCCTGCGCGGGCACGATGACGACCGCCGGAGCCTTGAGCGAAGGTGCCGAAGCCGGCGGTGGCGGCATCGACCTTCCCGCTGTCGAGGATATCGTCGAAGGACCGTTGCAGCCCGTTTGGGCGGTACCATCGGATCGGACCGGCAGCCGTCCGAAGGCGTTCGTCGATTTCCAGAACGATGTGACCGCGAAGGATCTCGGCATCGCCGTTCGCGAGGGCATGGTCTCCATCGAGCATGTCAAGCGCTTCACCACCACCGGCATGGCGACCGATCAGGGCAAGACCTCCAACGTCAATGCGCTCGCCATCGTCGCCGGCCAGCTCGATGCCGCCATTCCGGCGGTCGGCACGACGACGTTCCGCCCGCCCTACACGCCTCAGACCTTCGGCGCGATCGTCGGCTCCGGCCGCGGACGGCTATTCGATCCGGTGCGCAAGACGCCGATGCATGGCTGGGCCGAGGCCAACGGTGCGGTATTCGAGGATGTCGGCAACTGGAAACGCGCGCGATACTTTCCGCGCCCCGGCGAGGACATGCACGGTGCCGTACAGCGCGAGTGCATGCAGGTTCGCGAGACATGCGGCCTCATGGATGCCAGCACACTGGGCAAAATCGACATTCAGGGCAAGGATGCACGCGAGTTCCTCAACCGCGTCTACACCAATGCCTGGATGAAGCTCGCTCCCGGCAAATGCCGCTACGGGCTGATGCTGCGCGATGACGGTTTCGTCTTCGACGATGGCGTGACCGCCTGCATCGCCGACGATCATTTCCACATGACGACGACGACCGGCGGCGCCCCGCGCGTCCTCGCCTGGCTCGAGGATCTCTCGCAGACCGAGTGGCCGGATCTGGAGGTGTATTTCACGTCCGTCACAGAGCAATGGGCGACGATGACCATCTCGGGGCCGAACGCGCGCGAGGTGCTCGCACCACTGGTGAGCGAGGACATCTCCACCGACGCCCTGCCGCACATGGCGTGGATGGAGGCGACCGTCGCGGGTGTCAAGGGCCGGATCTTCCGCATCAGTTTCACCGGCGAGGTCTCGTTCGAGGTCAACGTTCCCGCTGGCTACGGCCAGTCCGTCTGGGAGGCGATCGTCGAACGCGGCAAGGTGCGGGAGCTTTGCGTCTACGGTACCGAGACCATGCATGTTCTCCGCGCGGAGAAGGGCTACATCATCGTCGGGCAGGAAACCGACGGCACGGCCACCCCCTTCGATCTCGGCATGGACTGGATCGTTTCCGCGAAAAAGCCGGATTTCATCGGCAAGCGCGGCCTCGAACGCCCGGATCTGAAGGCGGCCGACCGAAAGCAGTTGGTGGGCCTGCTGACGAAGGATCCGGACATGGTGCTGGAAGAAGGCGCGCAGGTGACGGCGAGCGACCGGATCACCATTCCCATGCCGATGATCGGCCATGTGACCTCATCCTACATGAGCAGCAATTGCGGCCGTTCCATCGCCCTTGCGATGGTCAGGGGCGGTCACGCTCTCAATGGCAGGACCCTCCATGTTCCGCAGCTCGATGGCAGCGTGGTGGATGTGACGGTCACCGGGACCGTGTTCTTCGACATCGAGGGAGCGCGCATCCATGGCTAGCCCGAAACGCACGAGCGCCCTCGCCGGCCTTCTCGCCGAGGACCGGCCGCAGGACATCGATCCCGCGATCACCCTTCACGCGGTCGAGGATCTCCACAAATATTCGCTGCGAGGCGGTGCATCGACCGCGGCCACGGTCGCAGCGGACCTCGCGATCGACCCGCCATCAGCGATCCTGCGCCTTGCCGGTGACGACAGGCAACGCATGGCGCAGCTGGGGCCGGATGAGTGGCTCATCGTCTCGCGGGAACCGTACGATCCGGGCAATGCGCTCGACGGCACCCGTCACGCGCTGGTCGATATCTCCGAACGCCTGCTCGCCATCGGCCTGCAGGGACCGGCGGCGCGGACGGTGCTCGCCGGCGGCTGTCCGCTGGATCTGCACGAGGACAGGATCGAACCCGGATTCGCCTCGCGCACGGTCATGGGAAAGGCCGATATCGTGCTGGAATGCCTCGCCGGGGACAGCTTCATCCTGCACACCAATCGCTCGTTCATGGAGTATCTTTGGCTACTTCTGGTAGAACTTGGTCGCGAACATGGCGTGAAAACGACCTGATACAGCCACACCTTCTACAAAAAAACCGGGAGCACGACCAATCGGTTGTGGCCTTTGTTTCGCGCGCCGATAGATTGTTCCAATCGTTGCGAACCTTGAATGAGGGTCGTTCATGGGATTGATGGAGCAGCAGGCGGTTGATCGCGCATTCAGGGCCGGTCTGCTCGAGGCCGGCGCTTCCAGGGCAACCGGGCTGAGCGAGGATTTGTCAGTGGGTGCCGGTGAGTTGCTGGTTCTCGGGACGCGCCGTCTTGCCG
>JAGREZ010000077.1 GCA_020446285.1 Geminicoccaceae bacterium | reverse complement strand
ACGAGATCGATCTCTTCGCCCGGATCATCGAGGCGAGTGTCGAGCTCACGGGCGCGCCCGACATCGGTGCCAACCGTCCCTCGCACAAGGTGATCGCGGATCATCTGCGCGCATCCGCCTTCCTGCTCGCCGATGGAGTCACCCCCTCGAACGAGGGACGCGGTTACGTCCTCAGGCGGATCATGCGCCGGGGCATGCGCCATGCGCACATGCTCGGCGCGCGCGAGCCGCTGATGTGGCGTCTCGTGCCGGTGCTCGTCGGCCTGATGGGCGATGCCTTCGGCGAGCTTCGCCGCGCCGAGGCGTCGATCGTCGAATGGTTGCGGCTGGAGGAGACCAATTTCCGCCGGACGCTCGAGCGCGGCCTGCGCCTGCTCGAGGATGAAACCCGCGCGCTTGGCGAGGGCGAGCCACTTGCGGGCGAGACGGCCTTCAAGCTCTACGATACCTACGGTTTCCCCCTCGACCTGACCCAGGACGCGCTGCGCGCCGGCGGTCGGGGTGTCGACGAGGAGGGTTTCCGGACCGCCATGGAACGTCAGCGGGCCGAGGCGCGCAAGCACTGGAAGGGGTCGGGCGAGGCCAGTGTCGAAAGTCTCTGGTACGATATCCGCGACGAACACGGTGCCACGGAATTTCTCGGCTATGGCGCGGAGCGCTCGGATGCGAAGGTTCTCGCCATCGTCAGGGACGGTGCGGTGGTCGAGCGTGCCGTGACCGGCGACAGGGTTTCGCTGGTGACCAATCAGACCGTGTTCTACGGTGAATCCGGTGGCCAGGTCGGCGATACGGGAGAAGCGACGGCCGAGGGCGTGCGTGTCCACATCGACGATACGCTCAAGAAGCTTGGTGATCTGTTCATCCATCAGGGAACGGTCGAGGAAGGTTCCCTCGAGACCGGCGCCACGCTGACGCTCGCCATCGATTCCGAACGTCGCCGGCGGCTGCGGCGGGCTCATTCCGCGACCCATCTCATGCATGCGGCATTGCGCCGGCGTCTCGGGGATCATGTCGCGCAGAAGGGTTCGCTCGTCGCACCCGATCGCCTGCGCTTCGATTTCAGCCATCCGCGCTCGCTGACGGCGGAGGATCTCGCCGCCGTCGAGGCCGAGGTGAATCACTTCCTTCGCCGCAACGATCCGGCCGATGTCCGCGTCATGGCGATCGCCGATGCCATCGATGCGGGCGCCATGGCACTCTTCGGCGAGAAATACGGCGAAGAGGTCAGGGTCGTCACCATGGGACTCGACGAGTCGGGCGCTATCTATTCGATGGAACTCTGCGGCGGCACGCATATCGGCCGAACGGGCGACATCGCCCTTTTCAAGATCGTTTCCGAGGGGGCGGTGGCGTCCGGTGTCCGCCGGATCGAGGCACTCACCGGCGAGGCCGCGTTCGATCATGTGCGAACCGAGGAAGGGTGGCTCGACGAGGTCGCGGGCGCGCTCCGGACGACACCCTCCGAGGTGGGGGGCCGGGTCCGCGGACTTCTCGACGAGCGCCGCCGCCTCGAACAGGAAGTCACCGACCTGCGCCGGCGCCTCGCGACCGGCGAAGCGGGCGGGAGCGGTGGAGAGTCCGTGAAGGATGTTGGCGGCATCGCCTTTTCCGCGCGTGTGATCGAAGGGTTGCCGGCAAGGGAGTTGCGCGGTGCTGCCGATGCGCTGAAGAAGGAGCTGGGAGAGGGCGTGGTGGCGCTCATCGCCGTCAATGACGGCAAGGCCGCACTCGTCGTCGCCGTCAGCGACGGTCTCGGCGACCGTGTCGATGCGGTCTCGCTCCTGCGTGCCGGGGTCGACGCGGTCGGCGGCAAGGGCGGCGGCGGACGGGCCGATTTCGCGCAGGGCGGCGGACCGGACGGCGCGCGCGCCGGTGCTGCGGTGGAGGCGATCGAAAACGCCCTCGCCAGAGCCGTGACAGGCTGACCGGTCGATGTTCTATGACCTGTTCGACCTGCATCGCCGGCAATGGGACTCATGGCTCGGCATGGCCCTGCAGGCCGGCGGGCAATCGCCGTTCCTGGCAGCGCATGCGGAAATCATCCGTCGTTCGTTCGGCTCGCAGCGGCCGGGTTCGATGTCACTTGAGGATGCCGTGCGCCAGGATGCGGCGGCACCGGTGGAAATCGTCGAACTCCCGCGCCCTTCCGCCTTCTGCCGCCTCATGCGGTTCAAGCGCGGGCGGGGCGGGGCGGAGGTGCTCTTCATCGCTCCCTATTCCGGCTATGCGACCGCCGTCACCAGTCCGCTCATCGCTGCTCTTGGAGATGTCATCGTCACCGACTGGGCCGACGCCAAGGACGTGCCACTGGACGAGGGACGTTTCGGGCTCGACGAGCAGATCGAACTGGTCGCGCGGCTGATCGCCGGGATGGATGGAACGCCCCTGCTCGCCGGACTGTCGCAATCCGGTCCCGTCGTGCTCGCCGGCGCCCTGCTCGCCCATGCACGCGGATCGGCCCTGCCACCGGGGATCATTCTGCTCGGTTCACCCGTGGATACGCGGCAGGCGGCGGGACCGCTGCAGCACTGGCTCGACCTCCTTCCCGAGGGTTCGCTCGAGAGCCAGCTCGCCGCCGTCACGCCCGAGCGCTACCGGGGCGCGGGCCGCAAGGTCTATCCGGGATTCTATCAGCTCATGACCTACGCCGCGACCAATCCGGGCAGTTATCTCGAAACCCAGGCGGGCCTGTGGAGCGAGCTGCT
>JAGREZ010000540.1 GCA_020446285.1 Geminicoccaceae bacterium | reverse complement strand
AAGGTGCAGGCGCTTTTGCCCCCCCCCCCATTTTTAGAGGTGCCCTGAAAGATGACGAAGTTTCTCAGGATTCCGGATAACATAGATAGCCCGGATCAGGTCGTTTTCGATTTCCAGTGCTGTTGTCTGAATTTCACCATCAGCCTCTCGTGTGATAATACCGGGAAGTCCACTCACGGTCACGACCCGCAGTAGAGTAGAACTGGTTTTTCGGAATACATCTGCAAATTGCTGAAATACAGCCAACACTTCGTCAAATCCGTGGATGGGGTGCCTGATTGTAGGTCGGTTCCCTCCGCCGTCAGCATGAAGACTGACATCTTCAGTCAGCATCAAACGCAGGTCTTCGATATTTCCGCTGCGTGAAGCCTCATAGAATGCCGCAGCGATTTCAATTCCTCGCGTTTTCTCGACTTCATAACGTTTATGTGCGTTTCGCAGGTTCGACCGGGCACGGCTGGCAAGCTGGCGCGCCGCTGTGGGAGAGCGGTCGATGGAAGTTGCGATTTCCTCAAAGCTCACCCCGAACACATCATGAAGCAGGAATACCGCGCGTTCGAGCGGCGACAGGCGCTCAAGCGCCAGCATGAGGGATATTGAGACATCCTCCTGCGGTTCCTCGTCAATGATGGGGTCCGGCAGCCACTCACCAACATATACTTCGCGTCTGCGACGTATCGTCCGCATTGCATCAAGGCAAAGACGTGTGACAACTCGCCGCAGATAAGCTTCGGAATTTCGGACGTCCTTATGCTCAATTGTATTCCAGCGCATGAAGGCAGTCTGGACGATATCTTCGGCATCCGCGACCGAACCCATCATGCGATAAGCGAGCCGAACCAAACTGGGCTGTAGTGCCTCGAAGGTTCGACTAGCGCTGTCCTGCAATGGTTGATTCATGTGCTCCAGTTCCTTTGCCTTCATCTATTTAAGCCAGAGAACGTCAAGAATTGTCACCTTGGGCGCTCCTGTAAGAAACGGTCGAGATGTTTCCAGATATTCAAGATAGGAAGGATGTTCCAAAAATGCTTCGGCCTCGGTTTTTGAAGCATAAACTTGGAATGCTGTTATCATGTCGTCGTCTTGCCCAAAGGAATAGGCATAAGCGAGATGGCCAGCGTTTGCCGCAATGGCAGGCTGCATGAGCTTTTCCCAAATATCTCTAACGGTGGCCCGTTTTCCAGTCATCGTGGTGTGTTCAATCAGCAGTCCGTGCATCGTGTTCTCCTATGCATTTGTGGTGAGACATATAAGACGCCGGACCAGAGCCGATTGTGACGTGATGCACTTGTAAATGTGGATTTATCGACTCTTACTTGTGCCGTTCACCTACGGTGGGTTCCCCTCCCGCTTCGCCTTGGCGAACTCACGATCCGTGGCAATGAACCGTTCCAGCATCGGCACGATGAGCCTGACGGGATCGGCGATGGGCTGCCCGGACTAGCGGGCCAGCGCATCGGCATAGGCGGTCAGGTCGCCGTGGAGTGGCGCAGGCAGTTCCAGCGTCACTTTCACCGGCTTGTCGTCGGGCAACGGGCCGAGTTTCAATTTAGTCATGGGTCAGCCTCCGTTCGGTTCGATCACAAGATCGCGGGTGACGAAGATCCTGACCGGGAAGCCGGGGCGGATGGTGAGCGTCGGCGCGACCTGCAACTGGCGTTGGACGATCTGCTGTCCGGCCTGATTGATGGTGTCCTGCACGCCGTCGCGGATGGCGTGGATCAGACGGCCCTCGTCGTCGGTGGTCATGCCGCCGGCCGCGTCCGCATGCAGATGAGGAATACGGGTTACGGGTTGGGTGCGGGAAGCGCCTTGCCGGTTCTGGCCTCGTACTCCGTCTCGGCTTCCTTCTTCATCTTCCTGCCGAGTTCGATATTGTCCTCGCCGCGCTGGATCAGATCGTTGCCGTCATCGATCATCTCGTTGCCTTCGTCGATCTGGTCCTGGCCCTGCTCGATCAGGTCATGACCCTTGGACCATTTGGTGCCGATCGCGGCAATCGCGGCACCTTCCGAGCTTATGGCATTGCCGAGCGTCGATTGCTGTGCGCAGCCGCCAAGGGCAACGGGCAACATGGCCAGCGCAAGGGCGATTGTCTTCGTGTTCATCAGACCTCCGGGATCCGCCAGATTGTCAGTGACATGACGGACGAGCGGGACATGACGATCATCGTCCGGCCGGCACTCTCCGTTCTCTCATGCCCATAAATCTATCCCGACTGGTTAAAAATACGCAAACCTGCATGGGAGTTGCGCGATTTCGGCAGGGCCGCCGGTCCTCTTCCCGAGGGTCGCCGATGCGATGTCAGGATGTATCGTCTGTTCGTGGCAGTCCCGTGTGGCCGCCTTTCGAATTCGCTTTCGCCTCGCAGAAGAGTTCGTAGAGTAGCCCGATCAGCCGAAGCACCCTGGGGTTGGCGATGTTGTAATAGACCAGCTTGCCCTCGCGCCGTGCCGAAACCAGCTGCTCGTCACGCAACCGGGAAAGCTGCTGGGAGAGGTTGGGCTGGCGTATGCCGACGATCGCTTCGAGCTCGCTCACAGAGCATTCTCCCTGTGTCAGCGAACACAGGATTACCAGCCTGTGGCTGTTGGCCATGGCCTTGAGAAACCGGCTTCCATGCCCGGAAGTTTCGGCGATGTCGGCCGCAGAGGGCTTCACCTGGATCATCGCGGCAGGAACAGAAGATCCATATGGCCGACCCTCAGTTTCGAGCGACCGGCCTCGATCATCTTCAGCCGCTGACGGTTCCAGCCGTCGATCTCCTCCGCTTCCTGCGGTTCGATCTCGCCGGCGGCGGCGACATAACCCTCGAGCAGGGCCTGCTGCATCCGGCGATCGTCAGTGTCGAGTTGCCAGGGACTCGTGTCCCGGATGACGGTTCCGTCGCCGGCGAGCATGTCCGCGAGGAGGTTTGCCGCGTCGCCACCCCGGGCCGGACCGAATCCCTTGTCGGTGCGCTGGTGGCGTTCGAAGAGCGTGGCGATCCGCGCATCGAAGGGATCGCCCGGCCGCCAGCGGATCTGCCCGTCATGCGTGAGCACGGCGAGGAGGGCGGCGTTGCGACTGCGTGCGAGGCCGGCGAGGCGCTGCAACCATTCGAGGCTGGCGAGATCGAGCAGGGCCGAACAGGTGAGCAGATCCACATCCGCCGGCACGGCGGTTTCCAGTTCCTGGGCCAGATTGGCCTCGACATAGCGGACGGAGGCCCGTGCATCCGCATCGAGCCGGGCGCGACCTGCCTCGATCAGTACCGGGTCGTTCTCGATGAGATACCAGCTCTGGCCTGCCGGCAGCACGGTCGAAAGTGCCCGCCGGTTCGATCCCGTTCCCGCGCCGAGGTCGGCGATGATCCGGCATTCATGCGCCTTCGCCCAGTCCAGCAGGCGTTCCTCGAGCCGACGCGAGCGGGCCGCATGGTCGTGCGGTTCACGCAGATCCAGCCATGCGGCGCTGAAATCACTCATGCTCAGGTTCCAACGACATCACGGATGATGCTCGCTGTATCCGGCCAGCGCGGCAGTCTCGCGCGGGCCTCGATCGCGCCGGCGCGCAGCCTGTGGCGCAGTGCGTCATTCTCTATGACCCGACGAAGTGCGGACGCCATGGATGAGGCATCGCCGGGTGCCGCGAGAAAGGCGGCATCGCTCGGCAGGATATCGGCCACGGCCCCGCCGCGCGCGGCGGCAATGGGCAGGCCCCAGGCGATGGCCTCGACCAGTGCCATGCCGTAACCCTCGTAGAGCGAACTCGAAACGAACAGGTCGGCCTGCGAATAGAGGCGGTTGAGGCCGACTTCGTCGACTTCGCCTAGAAGTGCCACACGCTCGCCGATTCCGCCTTCGGAAATGGCGGCGCGCAGCTTGCGGACGGCATCAGGCGAGCGGTCGAGGGAACCGGCGATATCGAGATGCCAGGGCAGGTCGTAGAGGCCGCCAAGCGCACGCGCCAGGGTGGCGAAATCCTTGCGCGGCGTGACGCTGCCGACAGCCAGGAGGCGCACCTTGCGGGTTCCCGATCCACGCGCCAGAGGCTTTTCATCCGTACCCGGCGGTGCGACGGCGATACATTCGTGATCGACGCCAAAATGCTCGACGAGCGTGCGTGCGGTCGTCGACGAGGTCGTGATGACCCGTTCGGCAAACGCAAGGGCGCGGGTCTCGCTGATCCGCAGGATCTCGGCTTCCGCCGGCGGGATGCCGGTCTCGAATGCGAGCGGGTGATGGACGAGCGCGAAGATCCGCAGTCGGGACGCCAGCATCTCCGCGATATCGCCCATGGCACCATAGGCAAGTCCGTCGATGATGACGCGTGTACCGGGAGCCAGTGCCCGCAGCCTGGTTTCGGCATTGCGCATGGTGTCAGGGGCGGGTTGCGGGAATCCGTCGCCCAGCGGCAACCGGCCGACATGGACCTCCTGGCGACCCAGTTCGCCGAGCAGGCGCTTGTCGTAGATATAACCACCGGTGCGGGTGTCGAGATCGCCCGGATAGGCGAACATGATCGGGCTTGTTTCCAAATCTGGCATCTGTGCTAGCCTCACGACGGTCGAATGCAAGGAGGAGATGCCAGATCATGGCGAGCAACAAGGCCGGGCGCGGCGGGGCCCACCTGATGTACGCCTGCTACGCGATTTCGCTGTTTACCGGGCTGCCGATGTTCGCGGGCGTGATCGTTGCATATTTTACCCGCGGCGGCGCTGCTCCGCTGTACAAGGGGCATCTGCATTACGGTATCTCCACCTTCTGGTGGAGCCTCCTTCTGGTGATTGCCGGACTGCTCCTGTCGGTCATCCTGATCGGCTACGTTCTGCTCGGCATAGCCTGGCTCTACATGGCGTGGCGGACCGGTCGCGGCTGGTTGAGGCTCATCGACGAACGTGACGCACCCGGACGCTGACGGGCAGGCGCCTGTTCATCGATCATTCCCGCAATGTCGCCTCGTAGCCGGCCCATGCGACGTGACTTTCGCCGAGCTCCACCTTGAGCGAATGAAGCGCTTCGCCGCCTGGCCCGAGGCTGCCGGCGCGGATGGCATCCGCCATGCAACTGTGGATGTGGCGTGCGAGGAACTCGGTCGTCGTGTTCTGCCCGGCGAACGCCTCCACCTCATCCAGGTTCCTGTAGTTCATCTCGGCGAGGATGGCCCCGAGCTGTTCGGTCGCCCGGCCGATATCGACGACCACATTGTCCTCGTTCAGTTCCTCACGACGGAATTCGACATCGACGACATAGGTCGCGCCATGCAACTTCTGCGCCGGGCCGAACAACTCGCCCGAGAAACTGTGTGCGATCATGAAGTGATCGCGCACCCGCACGGTGAACATCCGTATTCCTCCATCATTGAAAACGGCGGATTTCGTGAACCCTGTTTCAGGGCGATCCGCCTTTGTCCGGCCGGTCGATGGCATCACGGTGCCGCTCGTCATACCGGATCCTCTGAATTATCTTGTGGTTCCGCCCGAGAGCAAGAGCCGCGACAGCATCCGGCAGCGCCCTGAGGTCACATTCTGCCGAAAACGGACGGTCGAGTGAGAAATCGCACAAAAGAGTGAGTGCCTTGTTCATCCTGCGCGTTAGATCCCAGCGCGCGGCGCGATTGGCCGGGATGCGGCCGACCTGCGACCCGATGATGCGCAGCCGGCGACTGTGAAAGGCACCGCCCAGCGGCAGGCTCACCATGCGTGCGCCATGCCAGCTCATCTCGACGATCGTTCCCTCGAGTCCTGCAAGGTCGAGTGCGCGAACGAGTCCGGCCTCGCTGCCGGAACAGTTGAAGACGATATCGGCCTCGCCGGCCTCGCCCGGCTCGATCCCGATCGATCGGGCGGCTTCGAGGCGAAGAGGGTCGGTGTCGTCGATACGCACATCCGTGCCCGGAATCCGGTTTGCCAGCCACGCGACCAGCAGGCCAACGATCCCGGCACCGATCACCTGCACCCGGTCGCCCGGTGCGGCACCGCTGTCCCAGATACCGTTCAGCGCGGTTTCCATGTTCGCCGCCAGAACGGCATTGCGCGGCGGCAGCCTCTCGGGCAGCACGCGCACCATCGCGGCCGGAATGTTGAAGCGATCCTGATGCGGGAATAGCGAAAAGACGGTCTTTCCATGAAGCGCCGACACGCCGCCGGTGACGCGACCGACATTGCAATAGCCATACTTGACGGGAAACGGGAAGCTCCCCTCCTGAAAGGGACAGCGCATCCGCTCATGTTCGCTCTCGGGCACCAGTCCGGCCGCAACCAGCCTTTCCGTCCCGATACTCAACGCGGAATAGAGTGTCTCGACGCGCACTTCACCTTCTGTGGGGTCCGGCAGCGTCTCTTCGCGGATTTCACCCCTGTATGGACCGGTCGACCAGTAGGCGAGGGCGCTCGTCACGCCGCCTTCTTGATGTCGAGACGGGTCCAGACCTCGGTGAGCGCCGAGATCAGCTCATCCATCAACCGGTCGTCATGCAGCGGGCCGGGGGTGAGCCTGAGCCTCTCGGTGCCTCGCGGCACGGTCGGGTAGTTGATTGGCTGGATGTAGATGTCAAACGCATCCATCAGGAGATCCGTTGCCGCCTTGCAGCGCACCGGATCGCCGACGAGGACCGGCACGACATGCGAGGGCGACGGCATCACCGGGAGTCCCGCCGCAGCCAGTCGCGCCTTGAGCGTCGCCGCGCGCTCCTGCTGCGCCTGTCGTTCGGCGGAGCTCGACTTCAGGTGGCGCACGGATGCAATCGCACCGCCGACCACAGCCGGTGCGAGCGAAGTCGTGAAGATGAAGCCGGCGGCATGCGAGCGCACGGCATCGACCAGTGCTGCCGAGGCGGCGATATAGCCACCCATGCAACCGAATGCCTTGCCGAGCGTGCCCTGAATAACGTCGACGCGGTCCATCGCTCCATCGCGTTCGGCGACGCCGCCGCCGCGCGGGCCGTACATGCCGACCGCATGCACCTCGTCGAGATAGGTCATCGCATTGTATCGTTCGGCCAGATCGCAGACCGCATGGATGGGGCCGAAATCGCCGTCCATCGAATAGACGCCCTCGAAGATGATGATCTTCGCCCGCTCGCGCGGCTGGGCGGCGAGCAATCGTTCGAGATGGTCCAGATCATTGTGGCCGAAAATCGCCTTGTCGCAGCGGCTGGATTGTACGCCGGCGATCATCGAGGCGTGATTGAGCTCGTCGGAAAGGATGAGGGAGTCCGGCAGAAGCCGGGCAATCGTCGAGATGGCCGCCTCGTTGGCGACATAGCCGGAGGTCATGACGAGTGCTGCGGCCTTGCCGTGCAGATCGGCCAGTTCCTCTTCGAGCAGGACATGCAGATGCGTCGTGCCGGAAATGTTGCGCGTGCCACCCGCACCGGCGCCGTACCGGCGCAACGCCTCGCCGGCGGCGGCGAGAACGAGCGGATGCTGGCCCATTCCCAGATAGTCGTTCGAGCACCAGACCGTGACATCACGCGAGCGGGCACCGGAATCCGGCCCGGCCCTGTGCTCCGCGCGCGGAAACGCACCGACCTTTCGCGCCAGATCGGCAAAGATGCGATAACGCCCCTCGTCGCGCACGCGGTCGACGGCGCTCTCGAAGTGCTTTTCGTAGTTCATGACCCAGCGCCCCGGCACGGCAGGATTTTGCGGAACGGTCCGCTCCGGCTCCGACCTGCCTTCTCCATTCGAATGCTCATATGGCCGCTGATGCGATGGCGGGCAAGTTCGCACCTTGCCGCAGCCGGTCGTTTTCGCGGGAGCGCGGACACCGCCGGGCGGCTGCACGGTCCGGCTTCAGGCCGCGACGAATGATCGGAGGTTGATAACGGTTGAGTGAAACAGAGTTCATTCGCCCTTTGGGCGGCTTTTCCACTCGCGGTACCAGCCAATGATCCTATCGGTTTGTTGTGGCAGGGGAATGACGTTCGTATGGCAATCGATCCACAGGGGGTTGCACAAGCCTGTCCACCGACCTGTGGAAAAGATCCGGGCCGTCGGCGAGGCATGATCGGGCTGCTCGCGACAGTCCGGTTGAGATGGCCCTTGCCGGCCTGCGGCAAAAAATCCCGTTCGGCGGGACCATTGCAAGACGGTTGTTTCATGCATATCGGCGGGCTCCTGTAAGGTTGATGTCGGGACGTCGTGCATCGTTTGGGCATGCCCTCGCGCGGAGTACTCCGCAGCCCGAAAAATCAAGACGTTACGGTCGGGAGTATTGAGATTGCGGGAAGAACCGGTGTAACAAAACAGTTGCGTTTCAACCTGTTTCCTGCATCGCCAAAAGTCATTGTTTATTGTGTAAAAAATGGCGGGCGGACATTGCCGGAATCCCCGCCATCGTTCGGGGGCTCGGAAATTCCGCAAGGCACTGCTAAGGTTCGGGCCGGTCACGAAAAACGCCACGCCGGGAAAGATATCCACAGATGCCGCTGATCGCCGCCTCGATTCTCGCAAGCGACTTTGCCCGGCTGGGCGAGGAAGTGCGCGCCGCTGCCGATGCGGGCGCGGACTGGATCCATCTCGACGTGATGGATGGACGCTTCGTGCCGAACATCAGTTTCGGTGCCGACATCGTCCGGTCGATACGCGGTGTGACCGATCTTCCCTTCGACTGCCATCTAATGGTCGAAGAGCCGGGGCCGTATCTGGAGAGCTTCGTTTCCGCCGGTGTTCAGGGGCTCACCGTTCATGCCGAGGCATGCCGGCATCTCGACCGTACATTGCAACGTATCGCCGAACTCGGCGTGCGCGTCGGTCTTGCTCTCAATCCGGCAACGCCTGCCTGTCTTGTCGAGCCCGTGCTCGATCGCCTCGATCTCGTTCTCGTCATGACGGTCAATCCGGGCTTCGGCGGACAGGCGCTCATCCCGCACACGCTCGACAAGCTCCGGCGCATCCTGCCTCTCGCGCG